>CAZAXS010000074.1:0-1517 GCA_964489205.1 uncultured Gammaproteobacteria bacterium | reverse complement strand
TTAATATTGGAATCGGGTTTATTTCCAGCCAACACTAAATGCAAATGATCAGGCATAAATAAATAAACAAATGCAGAGCAATTATGATTTTTTAATTCTTCTAATAGTATTGTTTCAAAATATTTGAACACGCTTTCAGTTGTGAAATAACTTAACTTCCCTTTTAAACATAAGGTAAAGGCAATTGGTCTTTCGCCAATGTAAAATTCCGTTGCTAATCGATGTTTGTTTTCTCTTATAAGTTTCATTGTTTACGGCAACCTCAACCTTTAGGTTGAGCAAAAAACCTATCAAAAATATTGTATGGTCTTGTAGTCTAATCACGCAAGCTAAAGCTTGCGGCTACCTTTTAATTACATTGTTTCATTTCTTCTGAAATATAAAAATGTACTCGTGTTTAAATACATAAAATCCGCCCGCTAATGCACGATAACGCCACAATTCTTTTTGGTTGCGCTTGCCAGTTGTTTCCTCAAAGTTTTTTACAACTGTGGATTTTAATATCATCCCGCGTTTTACAAACTCCTGCATAACATAAAACCCCAATGGTATCCATTCGCCGTTTGAATATTTATCGCTTATAACAACCACGGCAAATCTTTTCTTATCAAGATGCGGCAGGCAATTATCTAAAACTTTTCCAAAGCTTTTTAAAAAATCGTCTATAGATTTTGAATTTGATAAATCCGATTTGTTATTGCTGAATTTAATAATATCCCAATATGGTGGATGAAAAATCTGGAACTGAAATGATTTTAATTTTAACCCGTTCATAACCTTATTTATATTAACACTTGAACTATCACCATTAACGAACTCTAATTTTATTTTATCAGGGTTAGGTTCTTTTGCAATATTCTTTTTGGTCTGATCCAAAACTTTTTTTGAAAGCTCAACACCAACAGCATTTCTGCCAAGCCGCTGTGCTTCAATAATTGTTGTTCCGCTGCCTAAAAACGGGTCTAATATCCACTCGCCTTTTTTTGTATAGCGTCTTAACAGCTGATTTGGAATTTGCGGAATAAAGTTACCCCAGTAACCCGCATGATGAACTCCCGACTTATCGCGTTTATTCAAAACCCACAAACTATCAGTTATTAGGTCATCGTATTCTTTCCATCGGTTAAGATTAAGATCGTTGATCTTGCTTTGCTTTGTTTCCGTTAAGCTCTTTTTTAACCGTTTTATATAATACTTAGTTCGCTCAATAGTATGTGTTTGAATTATCTGGTTTATTTCTCCAACAAGAAATTCTTTGGGCACAGACGCAAAACCGTTATTAAGAAGAATGTTATTTCCTTTGCTTTTTTTTATTTCGGAGAGCAAAGAATTAAAATCATTTCTTATCTCTGTTAGATCTGATTTATCAAGAGAGTCTGAAATTATATTGATTAAATCTTTTTTCATTAGTGTTATGTAATTTCTTTATTGTAACGCTTTATTACCATTTCGGAAATTGTTCTACCAATACTTAAAGAAGCCGTTGCTGCCGGTGATGGTGCATTTAAAACGTGAAC
>CAZAXS010000073.1:0-1595 GCA_964489205.1 uncultured Gammaproteobacteria bacterium | reverse complement strand
TATCCGAAAATGCGGTATCAATTCTAAAAAACCTAATTATACTCATTTGTACTCTTTTCGCTGTCGTTGGAATGTGTTTTCGGGCTCAGTCGGTGGGATTTAATAACTATTATCTGATAATTATTTTCTACGAAGCAGTGTTTTTCTGATAAACTCTATTTCCCCGGGACTGAAAACCTTGAAGAGGAATAACTGTGCTACAAATATAAGAACTAAGAACAGCTTATAAAACAATAACCATTCCTGAAACATATTCATAAAGCCATAATAGAGAATTGCAACAGTAGTTAAAGAAAGAAAAATGAGGCCTAAAGTTTTGTAGTCGTAGGGGATTTTATAAATTCTTTGTGTAACTATATAGAACAAAAAAGCGATTAAACCATATGCTATGGTTACAGTTGCAGCGGAACCCATCATTCCAAAAACAGGGATGAGTAAATAATTACCTAACACAGTTGTTATTGCGCCTGAAACCATTATTATTGGAACAATAGTGCTTTTTTCTTTTATGTAAATACCAGCGGAAAAATTTATATAAAATCCGTTAAATAAAAATCCTAACAAAATTAGAGGTACTATGTCCAATCCCGCCCAATATTTCGGACCGATAAAAGATTTGCCGGCAAGTTGAAACATTGCAAGGTCGGAAATAAAAAGAGAAACCAATAATAGTATTAACACACCTACTAGGGTAAAGTATGTAAATATTTTTGCAAACATTTGTTTTGCATTTTCCTCTTCAGCATTCTGCAAGAAAAATGGTTGCCACGCGTATTGAAACATATTAACGTATAACATCATAAAAACACCCAACCGAAAATTTGCTTGGTATATTCCTACTGTTGCAGAATCAGTTAAGCTTTCCATAATTGGCCTATCAATTACCTGCATAAACATAACAGCAATTCCTGCCGGTAAATAAGGCAATCCGAATTTCATCATTCGTTTAAAGAGATCGGGGTCAAATTTTAACGAAATTGATTTTCGCACCTCGGGTAAAACCATAAGTAGTGATATCAGTGAGGCAATTGCATTGCTAATAAATACCGCTTCTATGCCCCATCCCCAATAGACTATAAACAAAATGTTTAAAATGATATTTACTACCACAAACAGAATTTTGTTTAAAGAAAACCTAAGAGGGCGATTGTGGAGGCGAAGATAAATAAACGGTATATTTGCCAATGCGTCAAACATTAAGGTTAGAGCTGACCATAAAATAAGGTCGTGATGCTGCTCAGGCAATCCTATTGCACCCGCCCAAAAACTACCAAATCCAATGAGAATGCCTACATACAAAAGTGAAGTAACTAATATAGAGATAAACGCGGTGGAAAAAACCGAAGGGTTCTCACGGTTCTCTTTTTGTCCTGCAAATTTTAGATAGGAAGAATCGAGTCCATAAATAAAAACAATATTAAGAACAGCTATATAAGCATAGAGCAAGGGAACGTATCCATACTCAGTGGGTTCAAAAATATTTGTGTAAAAAGGAACAAGAATAAAATTAAGCATTCTTCCAAGAATTGTGCTTAAGCCGTAAAAAACCGTCTCCTTGGAAAGCTGCTTAATTTTACTCAATGGGGTTGTAATCT
>CAZAXS010000072.1:0-1797 GCA_964489205.1 uncultured Gammaproteobacteria bacterium | reverse complement strand
TGAATTAAAAAGGCTCTTTGGTGAGGTGGGGATTGTTATAAATAATAAAGCCGTTACTAATGCACAAGAGGTGCTGAAAAATTTTGACGCCCTTGGTTGTTCAGTTATGGTTATAGTAGCTCCGCTTTCTGTTATGGAAGTGATGTTGCGTGAACGTCCTGGAATCACCATGCTCTGGTCAGTTTCTGAGGAAGAAAATGACCCGAGTAAAATTGAATTTTTTGGGGCTCGTGGCCAAGGTTTTAAGTTTGTAAAATTTCAAAAAATCGTTAAGATTGAAAAGGTTCTAGAAGATATAGAGCCTGAGTAAATTTTTAAGCTTCGTAGTAATACGGAGCTTTATTTTTTATATAAAGGGTGAGTTATTACAATTCTTTCACCATATAAGTACCTTCTAGGTGATAACCGAGTTTGTTTTTGTAGTATTCACGAACGCCAATACCAGAAATAACCGCCATTTTTTTGTAACCGGCTTCTTTCGCCAGTTTTTCTGCTTCGTGCATTAGCTTTTGACCAAAGCCGGTGTGTTGGACAACATTTGTCGTTGCGTTTGATTGGTTAACTTTTAATAAACTTCCGTAAGTATGAAGTTCGCGAATAATGGCACAATCTTTTAGTTCAGGAATAAACTCCGGCGACTGATTGTTAAACCTTAGTCTAGCAAAAGCATATAATTTTTTTTCATCATCGCTTTCAAAGCTTAAAAATATTTCTTTACCGTCCGAAGCTAAATATTCACGAGTTAATAGTTTAATATTTTCTAAATTAAATACTTGCTCTCTGTTTTCACGGCAACGCATACAAACGCAGGGCGTACCATCGTCAATTAATTCTTTTTCAATATCTTGACGAAGGTTGGTGATGTTATTACCAGCAACAATGCTTTCGGCGGGAATATCACGAATTAAACGGTTAATCCGAACATAAGGTGGAATTAGTTTTACGCTTTCTTTTAAAACATAATGCAATTTTTCGGCTGGCATTGGTACATATTTGCCTTCTTTCCACCATTGATACAAAGGTGCGAATTCATTAACAACAGTTGGATAAATCTTAACTTGATCTGGTTGGTATTTATCAGAGTTAAACACCTCTTTAACCATGGCAATATCTTTTTCTGGTGTTGTTCCAGGAAGATCGGGCATTAAATGGTAATCAACTTTAAAACCAGTTTGTTTGAGTAACTTGGTGGCGTAGGCTAGTTGTTGTGAGTTGTGACCACGCTGTATTAGTTTTAATATTTCATCGTCCAAGTGTTGAGCGCCAATTTGTACTCTTGTACAACCTAGATAACGTAAGTGAACAATTTCATCTTCATTAATTAAATCAGGCCTTGTTTCTAAGGTAATACCAATAATACGATAACGCGCCGTTTCGTTAATTGTTTGTGCTTCTAATAAATCTTTAGCAATTATTTGGTTGGCAGCATTAAAACAACGTTTAATAAATTCTTCTTGAAAATCTCTTGGATAGGCCGACCATGATCCACCAAGAACAATTAATTCCAATTTATCAACTTCATGACCATTGTCTTCCAAGGCCCGAATACGTTGCGCAACTTGTTCGTAAGGGTTAAAGCCCAGAGCTTTTGCTCGTTGTGCTGCTGGTTCATTAGAAAGATAACTTTTAGGCATGCCATTTTCCAAGGGACAGTAAATGCATTTACCAGGACAAAAATAGGGCATGGTTAAAACGGCGATCGGAGTAACGCCACTTGAAGTTCTAACTCGTCTAACTTTTAATATTTTTTCTAAATCTTTATTTACAACAATTTCATAATTTTTTAATAATTCACGG
>CAZAXS010000071.1:0-1811 GCA_964489205.1 uncultured Gammaproteobacteria bacterium | reverse complement strand
TAATTGATCACTATTCATTACTTGAAATTCATCCTCTGGTCTTTGATTATCAATTAATATTTCGTAGTTAGTTAAATTAAAACCTTGGTTAAAAATATTTTTACAGACGCTTGTAAAACTAGTGTCAGTGTTATTAGTCTGGCAAGTTAATTCAAAATCGTCGGGCAAATTATTAAAGTCGATTTCTGATATTTCAATTTTATTTTCACTGGCACGTTTACTCGTTTTATTTTCAGAAGTTCGTTTTAGATGCCAACCATTAACGCCAGTGTTTTCAACATCAACCAAAATATCATTAGCAACAAAATTAATATTATTTAAGTAATAACCAACAATTGGCGAGTTACAGTCAACATTAGCGCTAACATCAAAACCGCTACTGCTGGCTTGGTCAATAATTGTTTTGGCTGCTAATAATCCAAGGTGGGCGTGATGAGCTGGCGAGGTGAATAAGGAGGCAAAATGAAGTTCAGTGTCGCTTTTTATTTCCAGGCGACAAGAGGCGATTAAATTTTCATCAAAGTCGTCGTCTTCGTTTTCAGCATTATAATCATAGTCTTCTTGATTTTGATTAACGCTGGTAATGTAGTAAAAAATGTTGTTATCGCTTTCCAGGGCTTTAATAAACTGAGGACGTGTTACATTATTAAAAAAATCATAATACTTTTTTAGTAATAGTTTTTGTTCAGTTTTGGAAAATAAAAAATGAGCCCAATCGTAAGCTGTTATCAATGAAGTTTTGGTTTTTTCATCTAGTTCAGTGCCGATTAAAGCTTCTGATTTAATTTCTGAGGGCAAGATTTTATCTTCTTCTATTATGTCGACTAACAGTTTATTTGTTTGTTGGTTAAGTATTTTTGTTAAAGCTTTATTAATTTCATTTGTATAACTTTTGAGAATGTTTTTTAGTGACTCTGTCAACGGTTTTTCTAGATTCATATATTAATTCTTATTTAATTTTTCAAAAACACAATATCTTCTTTTTTCTTTTGCATAAGTAACACCAATCTCGTCAATTGCTTCACACCATTTCCCGTCATGTGGAATGGCAATAAGGTATTTTGTTAAAACATAGTCACGTTTAAACAATTCCTCACAGGTTTGTAAAAAAGTATTTTTATTATCATTATTTTCTTCAAATAATAATTCCAGTTTAGTGGGTAGGTTGTTGTAATTAATATTTTCAGGTGAAACGTAATTTTTAGTTGTGGAGTCTTTTTGTGACTCAACGCTTGTGGGTTGTCGTTCGATTGCAAAACCATTAACTTTTGTATCTTTAACGTCGATTAAAATTTCCTTAGCTACAAAGCCAGCTTTATTTAGGTATTTAGTGGTAGCGGGTGAGTTGCAGTCAACGTTGGCGCTGATGGTTATTTGGTTTTTGTTTAAATAGTCTGACACTCCAGTAACGGTCTTTATAGCAATTTTTGTAGGATATAATAAATTGGCCATTACCGCGCCCAATGAAATTGTTTGTTCGTCGGTGATTGTTAGTCTAAAAAAGCAAACAACACTACCTTTGTTGTCTTTAGCTACGATAAAGCGACTACGACCGTCAACCAATGCTTGGTTAAACTCGGGTTGGGTTACTTTAGTAAAAAAATCGTCGTAAGGCGGAATTAAAGGGTGATTATACTCATAAACTTTTTCTAGATCAGATTTTAAAGTCTGATCTAATTCCGTGCCCAGACTGGTAAAAAGTTTTATACTGTCTAAATTATTTTTTAAATCTAAATTAATTTTATTTTCAATTGCCGGAAAACAGGACGATATGTTATCCAAAACCTCATCAACTTTATTTTTATTTTCTA
>CAZAXS010000070.1:0-1822 GCA_964489205.1 uncultured Gammaproteobacteria bacterium | reverse complement strand
ATTTTGGTTCCGCGTTGACGTACTAAAACCATTCCTGGTTTAACTGGTTGGCCGTCAAATAGTTTAACACCTAAACGTTTTGACTGAGAATCACGGCCATACGAGGTTGAGCCCGCCGCTTTTTTATGTGCCATAGACTTGAAAAATCGTTAATGATTGAATAGAATAGATTAGAAATTTTGTCTGATAAATTCTCCATTTGGGAATGTAGACAACACAAAAAATACTATATAACACTATGAATGTCAAGGATAATTTACCAATTTTTTCGGAAATTAAAGGAAAAAGAACTTTAGTTGCTTTATCAGGTGGAGTTGATTCGTCTGTTTGTTGTGCTATTGCGTTAAACTCTGGTTCCGAAGTTGAGGCCTGTTTTATGAAAAACTGGACACCGCGCTCTCCAGAAGAGGGTCTTTTTTCTTGTCCTTTAACTGCTGACGAAGGTGATGCTCGTTTAGTTGCCTCTAGTTTAAAACTACCTTTAAGAGTGGTTAGTTTTGAGGCTGATTATAGAAAAAACGTTCTTGACTATTTTTTTAGGGAATATTACGCCGGCAGAACTCCAAACCCCGATGTTTTGTGTAACAGCACGGTTAAGTTTGCTTCATTGTTTGATTTTGCCATGAAAAATGGTTTTGACTATTTAGCTACCGGTCATTATGCGCAAAAAAAATTAATAAATGGTCGGTGGCATTTACTTCGTGGAAATGACGATAACAAAGATCAAACTTATTTTATTTTTAAACTAACCGAATCGCAATTAGAAAAAATTATTTTTCCAATTGGAAATTTAGAAAAATCAGCAGTTAGAGAAATAGCTCAAAATTTTAATTTAGTGACGGGTGACAAAAAAGACAGTCAAGGATTATGCTTCGTGGGTAACCTATCAATTAAATCGCTATTGCAGATGAGAATAAAAAATAAAATTGGCGATATAATTGACCAAGATGGAAAAGTTATTGGTCAACACGATGGCTGTTGGTATTATACTGTTGGTCAAAGACACGGATTTGGTTTAAAAGGTGGTGGTTTGGCATATTATATAGTTGACAAAGATGTTAACAAAAATGTACTTTATGTGGCTCGAGCTGATAAGGACGGGGGATTGTATAAAACATCACTAAACGCCAGTAATTGTCAGTTGACGGCTGGCGCAAATCCTAATTTTCCTATAAAATGTACAGCGAAGATACGTTATCGTCAGCCCGATCAGGAATGTACGGTAGACAAGATTGATGACGAAAATTGGCGTATTACCTTTAAAACTCCGCAACGCGCCGTAACCCCAGGTCAATTTGTTGTTCTATATGACGGACAAATTGTACTAGGCGGTGGAGTTATTTCGAATTAGTTTAATTATTTTTACATGGACGTATTATCTCATGTCTTGATTGGTACCAGTGTTATCAACCGACCAGACTTATTTTTCCAAGTTTCATTGTTAAGTATTTTACCCGATCTAATCATGTGGGTACCAAGTCACATATACATGATTGGTCGAAAAATTAAGCATAAAAAAAATTATAAACTTTTTACCAGTCAACGTTGGTGGTCTTGTCCAGATTGGGTAAGAGAGATATATAACGTTACACATAGTCTACTATTTGGCGTTTTATTTTCTGTTTACTTATATTTCGGTTTTCAATCTGATTGTTGGCCATTAATCGGCGCTTGGTGGTTACATATAGGCGTTGATTTATTCACACACTCAGGAAAATACGCCGTAAAACCATTTTATCCTTTTAGTTCAAAGGTCTTGCCCTTAGGGTTTAATTGGTTTCACAATGCATGGTATATGGTTGGTCAAATCGGAATCTCGTTA
>CAZAXS010000069.1:0-2064 GCA_964489205.1 uncultured Gammaproteobacteria bacterium | reverse complement strand
AAACCTCTGTTTTGCCTTGCCCACCAATAGAGCCAATCACTAATTTATAGAAAAAATATCTCAATTAGAGTTGTGGTTAATGGTTTTAAAATAACTGGGGGAATGATAATAGTTGAAAAGGTTTCTGTCAAGGGTTTTTGCCGTTTAATTAATTTCTGATTTTATTCTGCCGGTAGCAATGCCCAAAGCCGTGTTTTCGTCGGCGTTATCAAAGATTAAGGCGGCTAGACCTCGACACAAATTTACAGCGTCTTCGTGGGGGCGTTGATGTATGTTTCTACCAACTGCAATACCAGATGTTTTGCCTAATTTTAGCTGTAATATTGTTTTATAAATGTAATTTGCTGCCGAAGTATTACTTCCTCCAGAAATTATAACTCCGGTTTTTCCGGCGGCTAAAGTTGCTTGTCTGAGCTCTGTTGCCGATTCTTCAATTTCTCCTTCTGGGCAATTTACTTTTACAAAGTCAGCGCCAAGAGAAGCGGCAACGCCGGTTGCTCCGGAAATTATTTCAATACTTCTTTCGTTTTGCACAGCTTTTCCCCGTGGATAAACCCAAAGTACTGCTAATAAACCATAGCGATGAGCGTCATTGATAATTTTAGCAGCTTCTTTTAGCATTTCAGCTTCGTATTCCGAACCCAAAAATAATGTGTAACCAACGCCAACAACGTTTAAACCATTTCTTTTTAAATCAATTACATCATCAACGGTGGTAAAGGCCAAACTAACTGGATCACGTTGTTCAGTTTTAACCAAAGGTGATTTTGAATTAAGTTTGATTAACAATGGTACAGTTGGAAAATCGTTGCCATATTGACTTGCTAGACCGATCTGAACAGCTAGTGCACTAACAGGTGAGTGAGCGGCGATATGAAATAGGTGTTGAGGTGAAGCATCTTCGTCAGCAATTAAATCCTCATCGTCTTGATCGTAAAAATCTTCGTTTAAGTGTTCAATTTTTTGGTCGCCAGCAAAAAGCAAAACTCGACCAGTTCCTTTGGTAAAAACTTCCCAATTTTTTTTATAAGTTTCTTTAGATTGTAGAGGCACGTCTCCGGGGGTGAAAAAATTATTCATAGATTTTTTTACGCTTACTATCGCGCCATTTTTTTATTAACTGATGATTGCCAGATAATAAAACCTTTGGAACGCGTTGTTTATTAAATATTTCAGGTCTTGAATATTGTGGGTAATCCGATAGTTCGTTAATTGAACCAACAAAACTTTCGTTTTTTAAAGACTCTGTTGAACCTAAAACGCCTTGTATTAATCGACTAGTTGCTTCAACGACAATGGCCGACGCTAATTCTCCTCCAGCCAAAACGTATGGACCAATAGAAATTCTTTGATCAATGTATTTATATATACGCGCATCAACTCCTTCGTATCGTCCGGCAATAAGTATTAATTGATCAATTTTAGCAAATTTTATGGCTGTTTTTTGATTAAACTGTTTTCCGGCCGGATCAAGCAGAGCGATTATATGTTTTTTTTGTTTCGGAATTGATTCCAGACATTTAAATAGTGGTTCAATTTGTAAAATCATGCCGGGTCCGCCACCGTAAGGCGTGTCATCAACTTTATGCCATTTATCGGATGTAAACTTTCTGATGTCATGAAAATGAATATCGATCAATTTTTTTTCTTGAGCTCGTTTTAAAATTGACTCGTTAACATATGAGTCGAGGCAATGAGGGAAAATTGTTATAATATCGAAACGCATTTTTGTTTTTTTTATTCTATCACTTATTTTAACAACTAACAAAAAATCCCAGGTTATGGGATTTTGTTTTAATTATTCTTTAGTCTCTTTTGCTTTTTTCTTTTTATCTAGTTTTGCTTGGCGCTTGGCGCTAATTTTTACCGCTTTCTTTTTTGTTCCAGTGATTATGCCTTGTTTTAACAAAAGATTGTGAACGCTTGGACTTGGTTGAGCGCCACATTTAACCCAATGCTGAATTCTCTCAACATTTAATTGAGCTTCTTTGGTGTGAGGGTTGTAGCTACCAAGGAGTTCTAAGAAGTTTCCCCAAGGATCTTTATTTTTCTCACTAATGATAA
>CAZAXS010000068.1:0-2076 GCA_964489205.1 uncultured Gammaproteobacteria bacterium | reverse complement strand
AATAAATTCAAAGGTAAGTGGTTAACTATTGTTGATGTTTCAGCGGTGATGGCGCTGAAAAATAAATTCAAAGGTAAGTGGTTAACTATTGTTGATGTTTCAGCGGTGATGGCGCCCTTGGGTCAGGCGATTGGTCGCTGGGGAAATTTCTTCAACCAAGAATTATATGGCTGGCCATGTAATCATTGGTGGTGCTTACAAATAGATTTAGAAAATCGTTTGCCTGGTTGGTTGGCATATTCTAGCTTTCAACCAACATTTTTTTACGAATTCAGCTTGTTGCTATTGTTGTTTATTGCTTTATGGAAAAATAAAAGTAAAATTGGTAGCGGTTTGTTAATTTCGTATTACCTAATTGGTTACGGATCGATTAGGTTTTTAGTTGAGTTTATAAGAATAGACGTTGATCGCTATATGTGGTTTAAATGGCCACAACTGGTAGCATTGTTATTTGTTTTAATTGGATTGTTTTTCTTTGTCAGAACAAAAAGGCAAAACATAAATTAGTTGCTATAATTGTTCCACTATCCAATTTTTAGGAAATAATCTTTTGGTTTTAATTCTTGTTCAACTGTTTTAAGCCAATTTGGATATAAGTCCGATAGTTTTTTTATTTGCTTTTTATCATAACAGAGGGGATTAACTGCTCGCGATTTAAGACTAATTTTAAAATCAAAATCTGTCGGATCGTTAGACCATTTGATTTTATTGTTCATTCGATTAAAGTAAATTTGTAATTCAGGATCGCTTGTTAAGTGATTATTAATTTTGGTGAGTACTTGTTTGTCGGTAGTATATAAATCTTTTTCAACAATATAACCCTTTTTTATGGCCTGAGCTAAATAGTCTGTCACTGTTTTAAACATGAGTGCCGATGGTATGCCAGAACAGTAGTCTTTGTTGAAAATAAAGAAGTTATCAGCAAAGGCCTTGGCGCTATTAACATCTTTAAAGAGCCAATTATTGTCCACAACAATAAGATTGTCTAATAAATAGTTTACTAATTCTAGTTCATTGTGCGTAGCCAAGGTTCTTAAAAAATAGTCAATCCGGTCAGCGCACAGGTCTGGCAAACTTTTTTCTTTTAATGGGAAGTTATTGTCGTTTAAAATATAATCAATTTCATAGCCGTGTTCATATAAAATTTCTGGAATTTCCGAATTTTTTACAAAAGTTTCAAAAATATTGTCTTGATGTTTTTGTAGATGCGCTTGTTCGCTACTAAGTAAATAATCAACACAATGAGAAAAGGCGGAGTGAGAGACGTCGTGAATTAAGCCCGCGATTTGTTCTTGAATTGGTGCGTTGTATTTTTTTAGGAGAATATAGACGCCTAAAGAATGTTCAAACCTTGAATATGAAACATTTGCTATGAATGGCTCAATATAACCAGCCTGATCTATGTCTTTTAATCTGTTTAGGGTTGGGCAGTTTATTAAATCCAAAATAACAGGTTCTTTAATTTCAACTTGACCATACACTTTATCCAAATATAACATATTTCTATAAGCCTAATTCTCGTTTTAAAATTGCATGATAAATATCTCGTCGTGTAACAATGCCGATCATTTTTCCGTCTTCAATGACGGGTAGCCGATGAATGCCTTTGGCTAACATTAATCCGCCGGCGGTCATAACTTTTTCTTTAGGGTGAACAAAGACGAGATTGGTTGTCATTAATCTTTCTACTTTGTAATTTTGAATCTCTTGAGCCTTGTGTTCTCTGGTGTCGGCATCTATATAAAGTTCCGGATGTTCGTAAAAGCTTTTATAAAATGGATACAAAACCTTAAACACGTCTTTTTCAGAAAACATGCCAACGATGTTGCTATTTTCGTCAACAACTGGCGCACCACTAATATTGTTATCAAACAAAACCTTTATCGCTTCTTTATAAGTTGAGTTTTTGTTTATGGTTATAACTTGAGTCTTCATGACTTGGTCGATGGTCATAAAATTTAAAGTTAATATTTATACTTTCATTGTAGTCCGACTGTAAAAAAAGGCAAATACACAAAGTGTAAATTCTAAAAATTAATATTTCTCTAGCACTTAAAGGTCTATCGGATACTGTTG
>CAZAXS010000067.1:0-2278 GCA_964489205.1 uncultured Gammaproteobacteria bacterium | reverse complement strand
CAAAAATAGGATTGTAGCCATAGTTGAAGTGTCTGAATTTACATTAGTTCCAATATTAAAAAAATTAAAAATTAATCCGATGGCTACAAAATAAACTAAAATTACCGTCCAACCCTGCCATGTCGACGGATACCAGCCCCAGCCATACGCTTTTGCTTTAAACCAAATTGGTCGATTCATATTTTATTTTTTTAATAGCATTGATAAGCCTAAAACTATTAACAGAACTGGCCAATAATGCCATAAACTTGATAAATAATCATCAGAAACTAAGCCTAAATTATCAGCTAATAAATAAAGACCAATAAATATTAATAGTAAGGGCCATAGCACTCCTTTCTTGTTTTTGTTTAATATAAATACTTCAGACATATTGTTATTTTTTTCTTTTAAATAATAACCAGAAACCAAAAACTATTAGAAATACTGGTAATAAAAATTTCCAACGCAAAAAGTAATTAAACGTTGGTGATAATTGTTGCATTAAAAACAAACCGCCAACTAAAACCAAAATAACACCAGCTAGCAACCTACGATCGTTATTGTTGGTTTTTAACTTATCAGTGATATCAATTACCACCGGCGAACCATCTTCAGCCGGCACCATAAATGACATTAAAATATAGATGATTAAACCCACGCCACTACTAATTGTTAGGGCCACAAATATTAGACGCGGGATTATCGGATCAACATTAAAATATTTTCCCAGTCCTCCACAAACCCCGGTGAAAACTTTGTCTGTTTTTGATCGGTACAATCGATTATTTTCCATATATCTATATTATAACACCTTTTTCTATTGCTTTGCGAACTTAGCCTTTTCACCTAAAATTTCTTCAATTCTTAATAATTCATTGTATTTAGCTAAACGATCGGTTCTACTAACTGAACCAGTTTTTATTTGACCCGTTCCCAAGCCAACAACCAAATGTGCAATAGTTGAGTCTTCAGTTTCACCACTACGATGAGAAATAATCGCTTTCCATCCAGCGCTATGAGCCATATCAACTGCGGATATTGTCTCAGTCAAAGTTCCAATTTGATTAACTTTTACCAAAATAGCATTAGCTGATTTCTCACTGATTCCGCGTTCTAAAAACTTAACATTTGTCACCAATAAATCATCGCCAACTAGTTGAGTGTGTTCACCCATTTTTTCTGTTAATACCCGCCAACCAGACCAATCATCTTCTGCTAAACCATCTTCAATAGAAACAATTGGGTACTTGGTTGATAAATCCTGATAAAACTCAATCATCTGCTCGGCTGACAAAGTTTTATTTTCGGTAGCTAAAACATATTGTCCATCTTTATACAATTCGGTTGAAGCCACGTCTAAGGCAAAGGCAATTTGCTCACCTAATTTATAGCCAGCTTTTTCTACCGCTTCTGTTATTAAAGCCAAGGCCTCAGCGTTACCACTTTTAACTGCTGGCGCATAACCACCCTCATCACCCACCGTTGTACCATAACCATGAGCTTTTAACACCTTAGCAAGAGCATGAAATATTTCCGTTAACCAACGCATAGCTTCGCTAAATGTTGGAGCGCCAACCGGCACAATCATAAACTCTTGAATATCAGTTGAACCAGCTGCGTGCTGACCACCATTAATAACATTACACAAAGGCATTGGTAAAATTGGTTGCCGTGGAAAAGAAGATAATTTAGCAACATACTCAAATAATGGTAAATTTTGATTTTGAGCTGCCGCCCGAGCACAGGCCAAAGAAACAGCTAAAATTGCATTCGCTCCTAATTTACTTTTAGTTGGTGTGCCATCTAGTTCTATCATTGCTTGGTCTATCTCTTTTTGATTCTCCACTTCTTTACCAATTAAAACAGAGGCAATGATTTCATTTACATTTTTAACAGCGTTTAAAACACCTTTACCGCCATATCTTGTTGAATCACCGTCTCTTAATTCACAAGCTTCGTTACTACCAGTTGACGCGCCTGATGGCACCGCTGCTCGTGCCATTAGACCGTTATCTAAAATAACATCGGCCTCAACCGTTGGATTACCACGTGAATCAAAAATTTGACGGGCGCGAATCGATTTAATCTTCATATATCTATAAATAATTAGTTATTAACGGCCAGATTTTATCATATTTTAATAAAAAACAGTAGAGGCATAGCATCGCTACACCCCTACTTTTTTTAATTATTTCTTAGCTCCCTTTTTAGGTTTTTTCTTGTCCTTCTTTTGGGAGTTGTTGCCTTTGGCCATAAATTTAAATTAGTGTTAACTTAAAATTAACTATTCTATTAT
>CAZAXS010000066.1:0-2301 GCA_964489205.1 uncultured Gammaproteobacteria bacterium | reverse complement strand
TATGTTTACTATATTTTCTTTTTTAAATAATTTCTCATTTATAGAAGAAAGATTTTTACCGGTGGTGCCATCTGTAAATTCGTAGTTATAATATGACAATACATACTCCAGTACCATATCATAGTTAGTAGTCACAATATTGACTACCCCAGGGTGGGCTGAAACAAACTTAGAAACAAGTTTGTAAATACCTTCGAATTCACTAATCTCCCCTTTCAGCAGTTTAATCAGTATTTCCTCGTTTGCACTATTTATGCTTTTCCAGATTATTTTTTTAATATCATTTAAGTTTTCAATGTAGCTATCTTTTCCAAGCTCGATTTCCAAGTTTTCATTTGCTGTATTAAAAAAATCAATTTCATTTTTAATTTGATCATTTAGGTTTTGCATACTGGGCAATCCAAATGGTATTGTTGCACCAGAACCCCAAACCACTAAGGGCGGATTTTTTAGAAATGTTTGTATTTTATTAAAGAGCCAATCTGTCTTTTCATCTGTCATTTGGTTAATCTTCCTCAACTAAAATTATATACTACCTTTTTGCTATTACACAAACCGCCAATAAATCAAAAATTACACGATAAAAATACCATTCAGCTTGTAAAATTTTGCAAGTTTCAAATCAACAAATCGACCAAATTTATAACTATCTAACTGTATTTTTTTAATCGAATCAAAAAAAGATTTTGAGTTTATAAAAATAGTTTTTAATCTTTTTCCCAATTCAAATGGTCAAAGACTCCCCAAGGGGTTAATTCAATAAATAAAATTAATATCTAATGCAAATAAATAGCTAATTGGCGCACTAGCTCTTTTTTACCACCACCAGTTGAAGGAGGATTGAGATCAGGAACAGTGACAACTTTAGTTGGATTATTGTCCTTTTTACCTGTATAATACCCCATTAAAATACAATATGCTAATACTACGCTAGTATCCTTCATTGTTTCCTCCACCACTTCATTTTTTTTTGAGTAATTTTATATCAAATAAAATTCTTCTTCCGCACATTATACGAATTCTAAAACCCCATTCGGACAAAATTTAAAAAATATTTTTTAGAAATACTACTATCTCCAAATAAAACCACAACCCTATTTTGCAACTCACAATTGATGTTGAATTATTGCGAAATATTAGGTTTATTTACTGAGTACAATATGGAAATAATGGTATGAAGTTATTCGCTTGGTTTTTGGTGATGGGTTTGGCAATTATAAGCCACATCGGCTATGCCCAATCCCTTGGAAAAATTGTGGATGAGCGTGAGGAAACTACATTTCCGCAAAATGCTCTTGGTGGTGATATTATGTTTAGTGAAGGTGGGTTTGGAGCAGGTATGTTCTACCAAAGACAATTAAATCCCAATTTTACTTTTTTTGGCGACTTCTCATTCTCGGAAGCTAAAGATGATAACGAAGTGGAATACTTCGATTGGTTTGGCAACTCAATTGTTCCCGGTAAGGTAAACCGCATCTTCAGTATTCCTTTCAATTTTGGTTTGCAATACCGCCTTTTTAGAGAAACTATTACAGATAATCTCAGACCTTATATCAATGCGGGCGTGGGTCCTCATTTGGTTATGACTACCCCCTTCTCTGATGGATTTTTCTCGGCTTTTGGTTCGGCTACTACTTACATTGCCGCCGGAGGTTATGTTGGCCTCGGGGCTAAAATTGGCAGCAGTCCTACCAGTTTAGTGGGTATCAATATCCGCTACTACTACACACATCTGTTCAACGATGGTATTGAGGGTTTACGCGGGAACTCACGCAAAGGCATTGATGGTTTTTACATTACCGTTAACATCGGTTCGATGTATTAGAAGCCCTATATGAATATTGAAATAAACGGCTTTAATCAAAAAAGCTTCGACTTTCTCAAAGGTCTAAAAAAAGACAATTCCAAAGAGTATTTTGATGCTCACAGAGAATCGTATCAAAAAAACTTGATTGAACCTGCTCGGCTGTTTATTGAGCAAATTGGTCCTTTTTTAAATGAACTCGACAAAAATCTGAGAACCGAGCCCAAGTTTAATGTTACCATTTTGAGGATGAACAAGGATCAGCGTTTTGCTAAAGGCACTCCTTACCGCGAGTACCTTTTACTCCACTTTGGTAAGGTTAAGGGTGATAGTGAGTATTTTATTTATTTAGATGGTTCTTCAATATCTGCGGGTCTTTTTGTGAACAATACCACAGGCGATGATTTCCATTTCAAAAAGGCGTTAAAAGATAACCCCAATCTAATTGCATCACATTGGAAGAGAGCCGGTCTGGATTCACTTTTAGACATCTCCAC
>CAZAXS010000065.1:0-2375 GCA_964489205.1 uncultured Gammaproteobacteria bacterium | reverse complement strand
TTACTACAGTAGAAATAACTAACGATTGTAAAATAGCTTTTGTTAATGTTAGTGTGTTGCCGCAAAATTACGCCGGCACAGTTTTGAGTTTATTACGACGTAATCAAGGAAGGGCACGGGCTTATTTGAGTAAGAAAGTTTCTGTTCGCCAGGCGCCAGAGATAAGGTTTGTGATTGATGACGGATCGGATAAGTTAAATGAAATTGAGCAGGCGATTGATTTGCTGTAATTATAAAAACAACAACCACCAAGGCTGACTTGGTGGTTGTTTTAATGTCTTTGTTTTTTTACAATTCTAAAGCTTTTTCTTTAACTAATTTTGTACAGTGAGTAATAAAATCTTCAATACTGCCAGTCCAGGCCTGTTCTTGGCTACGAACGCGAACATTTAACTCGCCGCCGTTTAATTCTTTGTCACCAATAACAATGGTGTAAGGAATTTTCTGGCCAGCAACTTTTCTGATTTTACTGCCTAATGTTTCGTTTTCTAGAAATAGTTCGGTGCGTAGATTATTCTCACTTAATTTTTCACTGAGTGTTTTACAAAATTGATGGTGGTTTTCGCCAACGGAAATAATAGCTATCTGGGTCGTGGAAAGCCAAAGAGGGAAATTGCCGCCAAAGTGTTCAATAACAACGGACAAATAGCGCTCAATTGAACCCATAATGGCGGCGTGAAGCATAATTACATGTTCCTCATTGCCTTGTTCGGTAACATAAGTTAAATCAAAACGTTGAGGTAAGTTCATGTCAAGTTGAATAGTTGCCACCTGCCATTGTCTACCCAGAGAGTCTTTAGCCATAAAATCTATTTTAGGGCCGTAAAAAGCTGCTTCACCAAGCGCTTCAACAAAATCATCAGCCACTCGACTCTTAATCAATTGTCGTAATTGTTCCTCGGCGTCTTTCCAGTTGTCAGTTGAACCCAAGTACTTTTCTGGTTTAGCTGGATCGTGTAGTGATAGCCTGACTGAAAGTTTAAAGCCGGCGGCTGAATAAAAAGTTTGAATAATATCCCAAATTTTTCCCGCTTCTTCGGCCGCTTGATTAGGTCGGCAAAATACATGAGCGTCATCCTGAGTTATGCTTCTAACGCGTGAAAGTCCGGAAAGTTCACCGGTTTGTTCATCACGATAAACTTTAGTAGTGTTGGCGTAGCGTTGTGGTAACTCGCGATAGCTCCATTTTTTGCGAGCGAAAATTTGGGTGTGATGAGGGCAGTTCATTGGTTTCATGGCAAATTCGTGGCCTTCGCGAGTGTTTATTTTAAACAACTCATCTTTAAATTTATCCCAGTGACCACTTTTTTCGTACAAATCTTTTTTTGTAATATGTGGAATATCGACTTGTTGGTAACCTCTTTGGCTTCTTAGTTGCCAAACAAAGTCATCAAGTATGTTTCTTAATAAAGTTCCTTTTGGTGTCCACAAAGGTAAACCACTTCCAACTAAATCAGAAAAAGTGAATAAGTCTAACTCAACTCCAAGTTTTCTATGGTCTCTAGCTTTTGCTTGTTCCAAAGCTTTTAAATAATCGTTTAATTCTGTCTCTGATTCAAATGCTAACCCGTAAATACGAGTAAGCATGGCGTTATCTTCTTTACCACGCCAATAAGCGCCGGCTAGTTTATGTAGTTGGAAGGCAGCTGTTAGCTCGCTTGTATTATTGATATGGGGTCCTCGACACAAGTCGGTAAAATCGGCTGTTTGGTAGATAGAAATGTTACTACTGCCTTCAGGCAAAACTTCTTGTTCGGCTGAATCAAGTTTGGTGGTGCCTTTGGTTTTTAAATCATTTAATAACTCGACTTTGTAAGCTTGGTTTTTTTCTGCAAAAAATTTTATGGCATCATCAATTGGCATTTCGGATCTAACAAAGTCCGTTTTTTTGTTAATAACGGAATACATTTGTTTTTGAATTTTCTTTAAATCGGTTTCAGTGAGTATAACGTTAGGAATTTCTACGTCATAATAAAAACCATTTTCTAAAGTAGGTCCAACTCCAAACTTTGCCTCGGGCCATAATTGTTGAATGGCGCCGGCCATTATATGCGCCAATGAGTGGCGTTGAATTTCAATTGATTGTTTCATAATATATAAAAATTAGCGCTAACAAATAATTATTAGCACTAGGACGACGTCTGCTAATTTGCAGGCACCGCGGTTCCACCTAGTTTACTCCGCCGTTAGCGGAATCGACTCGTTTATAACAATTTAGTCCAAATAATGGATACTTCCTAACGAAAGTTTGTGTTTGGTAGACACAACAATCATTGTTAATATTTCAATAGTAAAACAAAAACTAAAAAAAAGCTATACCCGTTCTCCGGTCAAGACCTTGGAACCAGTTGACAAGGGATTTGGTAGTTAATTCC
>CAZAXS010000064.1:0-2617 GCA_964489205.1 uncultured Gammaproteobacteria bacterium | reverse complement strand
CAACAAAATGTAAAATATTATGAGCTTGTTGGAAGGTTTTTTCTTCAATTAAATGTTCGGGTGTAAATTCGGTTGCTAGCTTACCCGTTAGTTTATCAACTCTAACTTTTATAGCTGTTGCTTGTCCGCCAAGCATAGGCTTATTAGGGATCTCATAATTAGTTTTTGGAAATTCAATAACCGGCTTATCACGATGAGCGAATTGCATTATTTTTTGCCAGATTGGAGCCGCGATTTTACTGCCGTCAGCACCTTTACCCATTTCTTTGTTGTTACTATTTCCAGTCCAAACACCGGTGGCGATTTGCGGGGTATAGCCCATTGTCCAGGCGTCACGAAAATCATTGGTGGTTCCGGTTTTGGTTGCTACTTGTCGGTCTGGCAAGGTTAGGTAATTTTTTTCACCAAAAACATAAGCCCTAGCTCCGTTGTCTGACAAAACATTTGATAGTGTATAAATAAAATTTTCTGGAACCGCATCAATGGTTTTTGCTTGTTTGTGTTCGTATAGAACCTTATTTTCGCCATCGCTAACTTTTAATATGGCCGTTGATGGTAAAAATTTGCCACCACGACCATAGGTAGCGTAAGCGTTGGTGTGTTCCAGTAAGGTAACTTCGGCACCACCAAGAACCAAAGATAAGCCATAGCGATCTTTATCAACAATGGTTGTATAACCAACATTTTTAGCTAATTCCATCACTGGATCCAAACCAACTAGGTATAAAAGTTTAACCGCAGGAATATTTAGCGAACCAGCTAGCGCTTGACGAAGGCTGACCGGACCGTGCTCTTTGCCGTCGTAATTACGCGGTTCGTAATTTTTTATGGTTGATGGAAAAACTGTGTTCAAATCATAAACGACAGTTTCTGGAACGTAGCCCTTTATAAAGCCAGCTAAATAAACCAGCGGTTTGATTGAGCTACCCGGTTGGCGCTTAGAAACAGCAACATTGACCTGTCCTTGAATGTCGTCGTTAAAATAATCAGCCGAACCAACCATAGATAATATCTGTCCGTTTTCAATATCAATAGTTACCGAGGCGGCGTTGCTAGCGTTTAAACTTTTGTTTTTTTCCACTTGTTCGGCAACAATTTTTTCCGCTTCTTTTTGTAAATCATAGTCGAGACTAGTGATGACATTAAAGCCGTCGCGTTCTAAAACACTGTCACCAAATTGTTTGGCCAGTAATTCCCTGACATAAAAGACAAAATGAGGCGCTTCAATGTTGTCTGTTCTTTTTTTAAAAATAATTTTTTCTTTCTTAGAATTTTCAGCCACTTCAGAACTAATAAAATTTAGCTTAGCCATTTGATCGAGTGCGTAATTTTTTCTTTCTAACAAAGCGTCAAGGTGATTGCCGTAGGGCGAGTAATATGTTGGAGCTTGAGGTAAAGACGCTAAAACCGCGCCTTCGGCTAAGGTTAGGTCTTTTACAGACTTTCCAAAATAAGTTTGGGCAGCTGATTCGATGCCATAAACCGAGCCCCCGTAAGGGATTTCATTAAAATAAAGCTGTAAAATATCGTCTTTGGAATATCTCTTTTCTAGTTGATAAGCTAAGATAAGTTCTTTAATTTTTCGAGTAACACTTCTTTCGTTTGTTAAGATCGCGTTTTTTATTAACTGTTGAGTTATTGTTGAACCACCCTCTAAACGTTTACCTTGTAAAGCACGTAAAAACACACCACGAATCATGCCGGTTATAGAAAAGCCCTTGTGTTCGTAAAACTTTTGATCTTCCAGGGCGATGGCTGATTGAATAATGTATTTAGGAATTTCTTCCAAAGGAATAATAGTGCGTTTTTGATCGCCGTGAACTTCGTAAAGCAAATGTTTGCCGGTGCGGTCAAAAATTTTACTACTCTGAGAAACTGAACGATTGATTAGTCTGTTAGGGTCGGGTAAAGATCGGGAATACCAAGCAGCGAGGGCAACCAAAACAATAATGCTAATAGCGGTTAGAGTTATAAAGGTTAAAAATAAATTTTTCCAACTTAACCAGCTTGGTTTAACGTTTAATAAAAAACTAACCAAAGAAAACTGACCTTTGTTGTTTTGACGACCAGGAACGGATCTTTTATTTAATTCGTTATTGTCTTGACGCCACCTTTGAGGGGATCTAAATTTTGGTAAAGCCATATTACTGGTATTATATCAGGTGCTATGTTAGCATAAAAGAAGCGACGTGTATTTGTGTCGTTAATAAGTGTTTTTATATGAATGAAGTAAAAAATGACCCAGTATTAATTGACCGTTTTTTAAAGCGGGGTGTAGCAACTTTGGTCCCATCCGAAGAGGCGATTCGTAAAGCTTTAACCTCGGGAAAAAGATTAAGAGTTTATCAAGGCTTTGATCCTACCGGACCGTATTTACACGTTGGTCATGCGATTGGTATTAGAGCATTGCGTTTGCTTCAGCAATTAGGTCACGAGGTTATCTTTTTGGTTGGTGATTATACCTCAATGGTTGGCGATCCAGACAAAGAAACAACCAGAGAAATGTTAACAGCTGAAAAAATTGAAAGTAACCTTTCTGGTTGGAAAGAACAGGCGGGTAGGTTAATAGATTTTACTGGAGAAAACCCGGTTCGTTTTGCTCGTAACTCTGAGTGGT
>CAZAXS010000063.1:0-2645 GCA_964489205.1 uncultured Gammaproteobacteria bacterium | reverse complement strand
AAATTCTTCTTCGTCACCACCAGATATATGGACTTCTCTAATACCGGCAATTTTTTCTAACTCATCTTTTAGGTCTTCACCATATTGACGCATTGAAAAACCATCATATGGACCGGTTAAAACGATTGTCCAAATTGGTTGATCATCGAGTGATATTTCGGTGACAACGGGGTCGTTAACTTCTTCCGATAATTCTTTTTTGGCGTCATTAACTTTATCTCGTAAACTCCTAATCGAATCACCAAGATCTTCTTTTGCGTCAAATTCAACGGTGATTGCTGAATATGAGTTAGCCGATGTTGAGGTGATTTTATCAACGCCTTTTAAGCTAGAAATTTTTGTTTCAATTTTCTTGGTTACTAATTCTTCAACATCGTTTGGTCCGGCACCGGGATAAGTTGTGGTAACTACCGCGATTGGAATTTTTACCTCCGGATTTGATTCACGAGGAAGTTTGAAAAATGTGTAGATACCAGCCATGCTCACAAGAATAATCAGCAAGATAACAACTCTAAAGTTGCTAACAAAAAAGTTTAGCCAACTTTTTCTTAAACTTGGATCAAATTCTAATTTTTCCAAATATAATTGATCGGAACTAGGAGCGGGGACGGTGGTGTTGTTTTTATTTTCTTCCATATTGCTTATTCATTAACATTAACCTTTTGACCTATTTTTAATTCGTAGACAGGTGAAATTATTTTCATGTCTGGTGATAACCCTTTTTTAATTTCAATGGTTTCGCCTTTAACATTTGCTACCTCAACTTCTTTAGCTTCAATTAGATTGTTGTTAACCACTAATACTGAATAATTATTTCCATCAACTCTTACCGCTTGTAATGGTAGTTGGTAAATTTCTTCGTTTTGATCGGCATTATTAACAATTTTTATTTCAACGCTTTGACCAACAACTAAACCAGCTTCGTCTGGTTGACTAACGGCAATTTGGATTTGAACGTTTTTTGTTGTTGGATCAACGCTTGGCGAGATATTTGTAATTGTGCCGGTGGCAGTTTCGCCAATATTCACAATTTGATCTTGTTGAATGTATGGCAAATCATAATCGCTAATAAAAGCTTTTATTTGTAGCGCGCCCTTACTAACAACAGAAGCAACAAGTTGTCCAGGTGACACCAATTCTCCATATTTAACCGGTATATCAGAAACGGTTCCTGTTATTGGTGAGCGAATAATGGTTTTTGAAATTTGTGCTGCTATAACTGCAGCCGATGCTTGTGCTTGTTCAACAGCAGCTTCTTGAGCTTTAATTTGTTCATTGCTTGCGCCGGCAATTTTAATTGCTAAAGCTTGTTCAGCTGATTTTAAGGCATTTTGAGCCGAGTTGATGGCAAAGTCTTTTCCCTCTAGTGCAGCTTGATAAGCGTTATTGGCGCTGGTGTAGGCAACTGATTGTTTATTTGGTATCAAAACCGTCCAACTATTAAAAGTTGAAACGCTTGTATCGGTAAATTGAATATATAGTCCGCTATCACCAATTTTAACAGGTGAGGTGGAAACAACACCTTGAGCAAAAACCAGTCCTTTTACTTGAAAATTTAATCCACCAGCTGAGTAAATTGTAATTTCTAATTGACCTTCGTTATTACCAGTGTATGTTCCGGAAATTATTGGTGTTCCACCTGGTTGATTGCCTTTGTTGGCGATTGGGCTAATGCCGGCGTTAAGTAGAGCTGAGTAGGCGTTTTTAACGTTGGTTTCTTGTTGAGCGGTTACATCTTTTAAAGTCTGTTTAGCGCTTTCAACTTGAATTTCTGCAAGCTTCAATTCTTCCGTTCGAGCGCCTTTTTTTAATTCATCAAGACGAGCTTGTTGGCTTTTAACAACGGCCATAGCTTGGTTATATTGAGCGCTTAAATCATTATTTTGCAGGCTAACCAAAACTTGTCCGGCACTTACTTTTTGTCCAATCTTTGCGTGGACTCTAGTGACTGGTGATGAAACCTGACTTCTTAGCTCTGCCTGTTCCATTGATTCAACAATACCATTGGCAGAAATGTTGCCTTTGTTTTTAAGGAAATCTGAGGCTGAAATAAGAGAGACGGTTTTAACAATCTCCGCGTTAACTTGTTTTTTGGCTTGCCAATCAGGGATACGACTAACAATGGCTGTTGAAATTACAACCGCAAAAATTAAAAAATACATTAAGTATTTATGTTGGCTTAAAAAATTAAAAGGATTTTTCATAAATTAGTTTATATAAATAAGTTGGTTAAGTAGTTAGCGTATGCCTCTGGTTTGGTAGATTGTTTGCGGTGTTGAGCGTGAATTACATAAGCGTGAACGGCGTTGATTATTATTTCCTGAGCTAATTCAGTGTTTTTAACATGGGCTTGGTTTAAAATTTTAACAATCAACTCTTTTATTTCTTCCGCTCTTTTGGTTATGTCTTTGCAATCTCGAGTTTTCATTATTTTATGCGAATTTATATCAATAATCGTGAGGCCTGATTTTAAGCCAAAATATATAATTTTTTCTATAACACTATTTAGAATAGCTTTAGTATTTTTATTTTTTGGCTTGGAAATTATTTTTTCAATATCATTTTTGAGTCCTAGCCAAATATTATCGATAACGGCTGAAAAAATATCATTTATATTGGGCTTGAGTTCGGAAGTAGAATCATAG
>CAZAXS010000062.1:0-2729 GCA_964489205.1 uncultured Gammaproteobacteria bacterium | reverse complement strand
GAGGTATTAACTTTAATATATTAATTTCGATTCTTTTGTATTTGGGCTTGTAGCTTCCACCAGGGGTGGATCCGACTCTGTCGGGCACTTGTTATGGAGGTATTAACTTTAATATATTAATTTCGATTCTTTTGTATTTGGGCTTGTAGCTCACTTGGTAGAGCGCCGCATTCGCATTGCGGAGGTAAGGGGTTCGATTCCCCTCAAGTCCACCAGATTTAGTTTTTAAAGTAGAAGTCGTGCCATCCCAAGGGGTTTTCACCAAAGGTGGATCAAACTCTGGTTGACGATCCCCTGCCTACCAGCAGCCAGGCGCTTAAGTCCACCAGTATATGCTAAAGCTTTGGCCGGCACGGAAGTAACAGGAAGAAATAAGATCCTTGAAACGTTAAAGTAGTTTGAAATAGGGCAAAGAATATATAAAAAATATAGATAATTTAACATGTCTACTATACTTGATTAACAAGCAATATTTGTATATAATATCCAAGCATTTCATTTAAAACGCTTGTAATAAGGGCCTTTAGCTCAGTTGGCTAGAGCGCTTCCATGGCATGGAAGAGGTCAAGGGTTCAACTCCCTTAAGGTCCACCAGTAACTTTAAAATGATATTAATTTAAAATAATCAGTTAAAGGGTTTCCTCCAAAAATGAGGATCAACCTCTGGTTGACAACTCCCTTAAGGTCCACCAAATACCTTAAAATTAGATAACTCAGTATTGTTAGTTAACATTTATAGATAATTCCTTATTTCAGTTGCTTGTTAAAGGCAATTTTTTATTATTAATTTGACAAAAATATTAAAAAGTTATGAATATATTCTACGATATTCTAGTAGTTGGCTCTGGGCCAGCCGGTTCAACGGCCGCGATTTATGCTAGTCGTGATGGTTTTAAAACGGGCGTAATCGAGGGTAATTTACCAGGTGGACTATTAACAACCACAACTGTTATTGAAAATTTTCCAGGATTTGTTAATGGAATAGACGGCTTTGAGTTGGTTACTAACATGAAAAATCAGGCAATTAGATATGGTGCTGAATATTTTCAAGGAAATATAGTAAAAATAGAAAAAAATGATAATTTTTTGTTGTTTACAGATGATAATAAACAAATTGAAGCTAGAAGCGTTATTATTGCCTCGGGTTCGTCGCCAAGAAAACTTGGCTTAGATTCCGAACAAAAGTTTTGGGGCAAAGGAGTTCATACTTGTGCCACGTGCGATGGGGCATTTTATAGAAACAAAGAGGTTGTAGTTATTGGCGGTGGAGATTCAGCCATGGAGGAAGCTCATTTTTTGGCTAATTTTGCAACAAAAGTAACTATTTTAAACAGGTCAGACGTACCGAAAGCAACAAAAGTAATGCAGGATAAAGCTTTGTCTGGAGATAAAGTCAGTATAATTAATTCTACCGAAGTAATTGATTTTTTTGGAAATGAAAAATTAGAACGTTTAAGAATAAAAAACAATATAACTGGAGCAAATGAAGAGATTACCACCGACGGCGTCTTTTTAGCCATTGGTCATATTCCAAATACCGAATATTTGCAAAATTTTGTTGAATTAGAAGAAACTGGCAATATTAAGGTAAGTCACAACGTATATACAAGTGTTGATGGTTTATTTGCTGCGGGAGATGTAGTTGATCATATATATAAGCAAGCAGTTAGTTCAGCCGGAATGGGATGTATGGCAGCGATAGAGGCTCGAAAATATCTGCAAAAATAATGTTCCACGTGGAACAATTTGTTAAAAATATTAATGTTACTTAATAATATTTATAATTAATTAGCCAAAATTAGGCGTCATAAAATATGAATTTAAATGCTGAAGAATTTGCAAAAACAATAGCTAACGGTGTGTCAGTTGTTGATTTTTATGCTGAGTGGTGCGGTCCATGCAAAATGATGGGTCCGGTAATTGAAGAATTAGCAAAAGAAATGGATGGTAAAGCTAAAGTTGCTAAATTAAATGTTGATGAAGAAATGGCAATTGCTGGTCAATACGGCGTTAGCTCAATCCCAACAATTATCTTTTTCAAGGACGGTCAAGAGGTTGATAGAGTTTTAGGCGTTCAATCAAAAGATTCAATGGTGGCAAAAATTAATTCATTGCTATAATTAAGTAATGAATCAAACTGTTTGTGAGGTTGGTTGTGATGAAGCGGGTCGCGGTCCATGGGCCGGTCCAATTGTTGTCGGTGCTTGTAAATTAACAGACAGTGAAATTGATTTTTTATCACAACTTGGAATAAAAGATTCAAAGGCTTTGTCGTTAAATAAACGACAAAGCCTTTTTGAAAAAATAAAAGATAAGATTTGTTGGTCGGTAGGCGTGGTTAGTTCCGTTGAAATTGATGAGCTGGGTTTACAACCAGCAAATGTTTTGGCTTATGAACGTGCGGTTAAAAAATTAAATTTAAAGGCTGAGCAAATTATTGACTGTGACTATGTTGGTGCATTTAATAAGTATTGGCGCTTAAATTATAAAGTTAACAGTCATATTAAAGGTGAGAGCAAGTTTATTTCCATCGCCACCGCTTCAATTATTGCAAAAGTTTGGCGTGATAATTATATGGTTGAGCTAAGTAAAAAATTTCCTGTTTATAATTTTCAAACCAACGCTGGTTATGGTACCAAAGACCATATTCATGCCTTAAATTTATACGGCCCATGTTTGGCTCATAGAAAAAGTTTTGCTCCAATAAAACAATTAGATAAAAAGTAATA
>CAZAXS010000061.1:0-2870 GCA_964489205.1 uncultured Gammaproteobacteria bacterium | reverse complement strand
CGCATTACATCGTCATAATTCAAACGTGGCCACGGTTCAAAAGTAAAATGATAATCAGGAAACAGTTCTTTGACCATTTTAGTAAACATTTTTTCTACTAAATCTAAAATTTCCTCTTGCTTCATGAAACTCATTTCCATATCAAGCTGGTAGAACTCACCCGGGCTACGATCGGCGCGTGCATCTTCATCACGAAAACATGGGGCTACTTGGAAATAACGTTCCATGCCGGCCACCATTAATAACTGCTTATATTGTTGTGGACTTTGTGGTAAAGCAAAAAACTTACCCGGCCATTTACGTGAAGGTACTAAATAATCACGCGCACCTTCTGGCGATGACTTGGTTAAAATTGGCGTTTGCACTTCAATAAAACCTTCTTGCTCTGTTAAATGACGACGAACAAAATGTAAAACTTGGTGACGTAAAGTTAAATTTTTTAACATGCGTTCGTGACGCAAATCTAAGTATCTATATTTTAATCGTAATTCTTCGTTGGCTCGACGCTCTTCATTGTCAATTTCAAACGGAGGTGTTTCGGCTTGATTAATAACAATTAATTTTTTTGCCACTACTTCAACTGCTCCGGTTTTCATGTCAGGATTTTTTTGCTTCTCACCACGTTCCTTAACTTCACCTTGAATTTCTAAAACCCACTCTGGTTTAATTAATGACATGTTTTCAATTGACATCTCGTCTTCCATATCAGCTGGATGACAAATTACCTGTACGATTCCCGAACGATCACGTAAGTCAATAAAGACCAATTTACCCATTTTTCGGACTACATTAGCCCACCCCTTTAAGACAACTCGCTCACCCAAATGAGCAACTGTGTCAACATTATTTAGCTTCATATTTTCATTTTTTACCCGTTAATCCTAGCAATTTTAATGCATTTTCGCAATGGCAACCAACAATTATATTCTTAAACAAATAATAAAATACTCGGGTAAAAAATACCCGAGTAAGATTTATATTTTAACGTAAATATCTTTTAATCCCCTGTAATGCTGTTCACCGTCCATTCCATTACCGATCACCCAATCGGATCCAACCTCCCAACCGAGATATTTAACCGAAAAATCTAATGGCTCATGATTGGTTTTTAGTAACAACGTACAATATTCAATGGAGCGAGGTGGCTCATCTAAATTGAGCAAATAGCGGTGAAAAAAATTCATGGTCAATCCTTGATCAATAATATCCTCAACCACAATTATATCTCTACCACTCAATTTTGCTCGAGGAAAGGCATTCATCTGAACAATTCCACCTTTTTCGTCTTGAGTAAATCTTTTTAAACCAACAATATCAATACTAGTTTCAAAACCAATATCCGACAAGGCTCGCGACAGATCAACGGTTAAATACATTCCACCAGTTAAAACACTCATTAACAGCGGACTTTCTTTTATGCCCGCGGTTTTATAATCATCAGCTATTTGCTCAGCTATTTGTCTGACTTTCATCAGAATCTGACCACGGGTAAACAAAAGCTTATATTGGCAACCGTTTATTGTTATATACTCTTTTGGCATACGGACTCCGATATTTTGTTTAAGGAACAATTTATTATTTTGACAATCTAACCATTAATAAAAAAACAAGTCAAATTATACACTCCTCTCATTTAAGACATCCTCTTGACTAATAACAAAAATAAATATAGTTTTAAAAAAATGGATCATTAACAAAATAAAAAGGAAGAAAGTGAATAAAATATTCAATATTATAGCCAAAATTATCTTTATCGCATCGATAATAGGTATAATTATTGGCTTATACGCACTAATCTTCTCCGAAATAAATTTTATTTTGGACGGGTATTATTTTCCACCAGATATTCCAGAAGGTATATCAAATTGGTTAAATCCAATTTTGTCAGTATTTCTTGTAATTATTTATATAATTGTTTTTTTTAGTGTGGGTAGTGAGGAAAACCTCTCAGATCTTTTCATTTTTTTAATAACATTTTTTGTAATTATTTTAATTGTTGGTGTGTTTATCTTCATTTTTGATAGTATGCTTGGACAGGCTAATTATGGCTACGGCCATTTATACAAAAAGTCGTTACTGATATTTATAATATTATCTCTGTTAGCAATTACTACATTATTTATACTTGGTACATATTGTCCACACAAAGATAAAGACAAAGAAAATAAAGACGCAATGACTACAAAGGAATACGCAGTTACCAGCGCATCATCGGGAGTGTTTTTTGCAGTATACCTACTACCATTCGGCATTATTTATGCCTTTGGAGTTGGATTGATAATAACTTCCTTCTTGTATGGATCAGCAATGTATTTTTACATGACATACAAAATTTACATAAAAATATTTTAAATAATTAAAAAACACCAAGTCAGACTTGGTGTTTTATTTTTAAAAATTATTATTCTGGTTTCACTGATGAGTGATGGTGAGCAATCTTCCATTCACCGGCTTCATTTTTCTGCCAAACAAAAGAGAATCTAGCTTGAGCAACGGTTCTGTTGTCTTCTGGTCCTAATTCAAAGTTATAATGACCAGAATGTAAAAAACAACCTTCGCCTAATTTTTGGACGCTATCTTCAATTATTTCTCCAACAGGAGATTTTTGTAAGAAATGATCAAAATAATCTTTTGCTTCTTCAGGACCATGCTTAAATGTCCCGTTTAGCGTTGGTAAAAAAGTAGCGTCAGCACTATAAAGCTTAGCCACCTCTTCTGGTTCATTGGTTTGTAAAGCCTCGTTCCAAGTATTAAAACACTCGTGAGCAACTTGCTCAAAGTTAATTACTTCGTTCATATTATTTCTATTTTCAAACATATTAAATTTATTACCCAGGAATGATAAAGCTTATAAACAAAAAGTCAACGGT
>CAZAXS010000060.1:0-2880 GCA_964489205.1 uncultured Gammaproteobacteria bacterium | reverse complement strand
CTTACAGTTTCTAGCAAAAAAAATGTTAAACGTGCATAGTTTTTTGGACTATAATATAGTCAGCAACATTTGCTGATATGATGACCAAAGAATTACGTTTAAAATTAGAAAAAGACATAAAACACGCTGCCCACGGCAGTGTTGTTTATGGCGAGGCCATAATTTTAAGATATAAGAAAACAGCAAATAAAAATAGTCGTTTTGTTATTGTTGTTTCGGCTAAGGTTAGCAAAAAAGCGGTAGTTAGAAATTTATTAAGAAGACGTATATCGGCGATTCTAATGGCAACTGAGCCATATATGCCAACTAAGGTGGATTGTCTTATTTCTCTCAAAACTAATGCTAAAGATTTGAATTTCAGTCAACTTAAACTAGAAATATGGAAAACTTTCCTAAAAGCAAGACTAGTTTCCCGGTCATCGTTGTTACAAAACTAATTAGACTCTACCAGAAGACTATTTCCCCCGATCATGGTATATTATCCTGGCGCTATCCTTATGGCGCTTGTCGTTTTTACCCGAGTTGTTCAGAATATTCACGACAAGCATTTATTAAACACGGATTTTTTAAAGGATTATATTTAACTATTAAAAGAATTCTGCGTTGTCATCCTTGGTCAAAGGGTGGTCATGATCCGGTTAACTAACTTAATTATTTTTCTATATGTGGCATCAGCTTTATCAAACAGTTTTATACGAACCATTATTTAATCTTTTAGTTTTAATTTACAATTTTGTTCCCGGTAAAGACATTGGCTTAACCATTATTGTGTTAACGGTTTTAATTCGATTGGCTCTGTGGCCTTTATTTGGCTTTGCCATTAAGTCACAAAGAAAACTTCAACTTCTGCAACCTAAAGTTGAGGCGATAAAAGAGAAGTTCAACAATGATAAAGAGAAGATGGCACCGGCCTTAATCGAGTTGTACAGTAAAGAAAAAATAAATCCTACCGCTTCTTGTTTGCCACTAATAATTCAACTTCCAATTTTAATTGCAGTCTATCAGGTTTTTCAACACGGTTTAAGTAATGGTAGTTTTGATTCTCTTTATTCTTTCGTGTCTAATCCAGAACACATAAACACTATTGCCTTTGGTTTTGTTAACCTAGGTGTGCCAAGTTGGCAATTAGCGGTAGCAGCGGCGATTGCTCAATTTGTTCAAACTTGGATGATGATGAAAAAAGTTGGACCAATTAAAAAAGACACTTCAAAAGAAATGGATCCAACGGCTATGGCCCAACAAATGAGTCGACAGATGGCTTATATCATGCCATTAATGACCATATGGATTGGTAGTAAATTACCAGGCGGTTTAGCATTATATTGGTTGGTAATGACTTTGGTTAGCGCCTTGCAACAATTAATTTTGATGAAAAAATATCCAGTTGTTGAACCAACGGTCGAAAACAAATAATTATGTTTTCTCTTAATTTAGAAAACAAACTCCCCTGTTTTACCCAGTCACGAATTTATTTGGGACGATTGATTGATATTGAAAAAGATGAAAACAATCAACCAATTAATTATTTAATAAAAACTAAATTGTCTTTACGACCAAGGTTTGGAAAAATTTTGTCCGTTGCTAGCGCTCAAATAATAAAAATAACCACCACTGAAATAGTCGTTAATGATAATCTCATTCAAGAACCAAGCGTAGAGACAAATGCTTCGATTATTTAGAAATTTCTATTTGTTCCAACGATAACTTTTAAAGCTTTAGGAACGACAGAGATTTCTACAGGTGTTTTAAATACAATATGATCGTCAACGGAGACGGCACATGGCTCGCCTTCGTTTTTTATTTTTAATTTTTGAAACGGAATGACACTGTTTTTTGGAGCTGACTTTTTTTTGAACCAAGCTTTTAATGAATTATTTTCTGGTTGCAAAATTGCTTCTAATATACCGTCGGTTGGACTGCTTTTTACGCCATTAAATGAAGACAGGTTTGATAAAAATATTTGTACGTTGTCTTGAGTTGGTTTAACGGTGTAATCACCAAAATCTAAAATCGGTGCACCGCCGACAACCGATGCAGTGCTGACAAAGGCGTAGTCGTTAATGTAGGCTAAATCAATTTCTTTGATTAATCTTTGAGCGATAATTTCTGCGGCTAATTCACTGTATGGCACTCCCAATAGTTCGCTAATCTGACATTTTGGTGTGGCAGGAATAAAGCCCAAGACCAATCCAAGTTCAGCTGCCACGTTTACCATTTTATTAAATGTTTGATCGTTACCAACGGCAATAACGGTACCACTGTTACCTCTTAAAGTATCTTCAATCACGCTACGAATATTTTTTAATATGTGAAGCTGACAAATTTTTCCTTGTACACCAAGATCATGCAAACGTGATTCGGTTTTTGCCAAAAAGTTTGAATATTTTTTTTCAGTTAAAAAACTATCGTACACGTAAACGTACATAATTATGATGGATTACTCCTCAACGTTTTGCATGACGATTTTACCAGTTATAACCGCTCCCTTTTCAATGGTTATGCCTTGGCATTTTATGTCGCCGATCAAACGTGCGGTTGCTTTTAAAACAACATCACCCTCAGCTTTGATGTTTCCGTTTACATTGCCAGCTATTTCAACGTTGTTACCTTTTATTTCTGCTTTAACTTCTGCGTCCTGACCAATGATAACATCATCAGAGGTGTTTAGGTTACCTGTTAATTTGCCCTCAATGTTAACATCGCCATTACCATTAAAATTTCCTTCAACATGGACCGATTGGCCAATGACGGTGGCAACGCCAACGATTTTTTCTTTGCCTGTATCTTGTTTAAACATATGTATTTAATATATAAAGCATTTTAAACGTCTATCTAAATGTTTACAAGAGGCAGATGATAAATTATTATAAGGTAAATTAT
>CAZAXS010000059.1:0-2889 GCA_964489205.1 uncultured Gammaproteobacteria bacterium | reverse complement strand
TACTATATAACTATTTGACAAATAAATACATAGGTGTCAAAATAGGCACGCTATAAATAGCCATAGTTAATTTTTAATATTAACCTAATATTAGCAAATTAACTTCCACTTCAAAAGTCGATGAAAGTGGATAAAAAAACATTTTTATTAACAATAAATCACAAAAAATATGCAGGATTCTTCCCAGCATTATGAATTGCTGTATTTAGTTGCCGGCAACATTGCCGAAAACGAACAACAGCCAGTAATTGACGCCGTAAAAGCCTTAATTGAAGGTGTTGGCGGTCAAAATCTTAAACAATTTTCTTTAGGAAAGCGTCGTTTAGCTTATCCGATAGAAAAGTTTAAACAAGGCTTCTATAATGGTTTTGAATTTGATTTAACTCCAAATCATTTACCAAAATTAGAAAGCTCTCTAAGACTAGAACGAAGTGTTCTACGTTTTTTAACCATTAAAAAGAAAGTTTTGTCTGAAGCTGAAGAAGCAAGACAAACTAAACTTTTATCTGCTGAAAATAAGCCAAAGGCTCCAGCTATAAAAGAAAAGAGTAGTAAATCTCCAGAAAAGGTGGAGAAAAAAATAGAGACGGAAGTCGTTAGCACCAATATTGACGAATTAAACGACAAGTTAGATAAAATTCTTGAAGACGATTTAGTCAAATAAATTTAATTTTAATATAAATCAATACATAAAAATATGTTAAACCTTAATAGAGCCATGATTATTGGCAATGCCACACGTGATCCAGAAATAAAAACAACCACAACCGGTCAAGCTATCGCCCATTTAGTAGTTGCTACTAATTTTACTTGGCGCGATCAAGCTGGAAATCGTCAAAGCAAAGTTGAATACCATCGCGTTATCGCTTGGAGACGACTTGCAGAAATTATAAAACAATTTGTTCACAAAGGATCAAAGGTTTATATCGAGGGTCGTATGCAAACCCGCTCCTGGGATGATCAAATGGGCAACAAGCGTTACTTAACAGAAGTTGTTGCTGAAAACTTAATCATTTTGGACGGTCGTCAACAAAATGGCGAAATGGATGGAGAAAATGAAGCCACTCCTTTGGAAGACTTTGATCAACCAAAAGACGCTGAACAAGAAATTTCCATCGAAGATATTCCTTTTTAAACTACTTATAAATCAGCAATGATTTAAATTATTTTTTATGAACCAATCAAGTAATCAACCAACAAAGATTCAGAAAACTTGCTTCTTTTGTCGACATGGCATTGGTGAAATTGACTACAAGCAGACAGCTAATTTACAACGCTACACTTCTTCCTATGGAAAAATTGTTCCTCGTCGTAAAAGCGGAGCTTGTGCTTGGCACCAAAGAAAAGTCGCTGAATCTATAAAAAGAGCACGCTTTATGGCTCTTTTACCATTTATCAACCGTTAAAATATGTACAGCATTAGTGACATAAAGGTTGGAACGATTATTTCTCACAATAATCAACCATACGTTGTTGTTACTGCTAGCCATATTAAAACTGGTCGCGGTGGCGCCAACTTAAGAACTAAAATAAAAAATTTAGTAACTGGCCAAAACTTAGAGATTACCTATGCTGGCGGTGATAAAATTGAAGAAGCTAATTTAGAAAGATCAAAAGCCAGCTTCTTATACAGCGACGGTGATAATTACGCCTTCATGGATAGTAATTCCTACGAGCAATTTGAATTATCTGGCGAGACTTTGGGTGAACAAACTGGCTATCTAAAAGAAGGTCTTGAAGTTGACACTCTTATCTATAATCAAAAAGTCGTTAGCATTTCTTTACCACCAAAAGTAGATTTACTCATCACCGAAGCCGTTCCTGGTGTTAAGGGTGATACCGCTGGTAATGCTAGTAAAATTGTTACTTTGGAAACTGGTAAACAAATTCGTACTCCGTTATTTGTTAACCAAGGTGAAGTAATTAGAGTTAACACTCAAACCGGCGAATACGTTGAAAGAGTTAGTTAATTAACTTTTAAAAAAATCACCAAGTCAAACTTGGTGATTTTTTTATTCATCAATAAATTTTCGCCAACTGAATTTATTTAATTTCGCATCAAAAAATACAAAAGACGCTAACTTTGGCTCATGACCAGCTATTTGCAAATAAATTATCGCTGCCTGCTCGTCACTAAAACCTAGTCTTTGCAAAATTGCTTTTGTAACCACAGCAATTACTATGTTAGCAACCACGCCTTCACGATTGACTGGCTCAGCTAAACTTGGGTAAGCAACTACTTGCGACGACAAAACCTCCCTTATTTCCGGTGTATTAAACCAAGTAATCGAATAATTTGGTCGTTTAAATAATTCCGCCAAAGAAGCAATTAACAAAATTTTATCATTACCACTAAAACTTTGTCGCCAGCTAGTAATGATTTCATCCAACGTTTTATTGGCTAAAGTTTGTTGAGCAGAACTTAAATCACTGCCTAGATTTAAACTGGAAAAAACAAATTGGTAACGTTTACTTGCCTTTGTTAAAGGCGTTTCTTGTTTTACATCGTTACTTGTTTTATTTTCTTCTAATACCGGTTTTTCCGATTTTGAATCTTTTAAGTCTTGTTTTTCTGGTAGTTTCTTTTCTGGCTTAATTAGCTCCTCTAATTTACCATAACGAATTTTAAGAACATCTATTGGGAAAAACTGAGTGTTTTCTGGTTGATTATAATCAAAGTTATTAGGAAAGTTATAGATATTACGATATAAAGCGATTAAGTTTTTTACTCTTAACTTATCATCATCGGACAATTTTTTGACCCGAGGCGATTCGATAATATATCTCGCCGCCATCAAATTATCATTAAATCGATTACCAGAAAAACTTAAATAGTCAGCCAACCAACTTGAAACTGTTACCACCTCCCCACCTTTTTCATTGTCTAAG
>CAZAXS010000058.1:0-3112 GCA_964489205.1 uncultured Gammaproteobacteria bacterium | reverse complement strand
CGTTCTCCGGTCAAGACCTTGGAACCAGTTGACAAGGGATTTGGTAGTTAATTCCCATATGAGTTCTGTGATTATTGTAATAATCTAAATAATCCTTAATAGCTACTTTAAATCTTGGTATCTTGTTTGGAACGTTGTCTAAACACTCTTCCTGTATAGTTCTGTTAAACCTCTCAATATGAGCGTTGTCATTAGATCTTCTAACTCTAGAATGTCTATGGCCAATACCCGTAGTCCTTAACCCATGAGTAAACCAAGTAGAAAACTCACTACCATTATCCGATTGTATCATTTTAAATCCAAACGGTGCTTTAACCATAGCTCTACAGACAAACTTAACACTTTCATTTGCTCCAATTTTTTCTACCACCTCAGCATAAGCCCACCTAGAATACAGATCTATTAGTGTGTAGACATAGATTCTAGAAACATCACTGGTCATTATATGAATAGTATCTATTTGTAATAAATCCCCAGTATTATTAACTTCTGGTCTTAAAGTATAATCATGAGGTCTTTTCCATGGAGATCTCTTTTTTAAAAGGCTACATCTGTCTAGAGTTCTCTTAACTGAGCTTAAACTAACCACCAGTCCTTTATTAACTAGTTCTCTATGAACATGCTCTGAACATCTTCTCCTTGATAATCTAGTATTAATTATTTCTACAACCAAATCTTTCTTTAAAGCTCTAGGATTGGTTTTTGGTTTGGAGCTTAGAGTCCTAATTACTCCATTGTTGTAGTTACTACTATTTGCCTTAGCCAGCCACTTAACTATAGCGCTATGACTAAAACCGAAGTGTCTAGCTACTTCTCTAGTGCTTTTACCAAGCTTAACCATTTCTACTGCTTTATATCTAACCATGGGTAGGTTAGGGTTTAGTGAGTATGACATATATTATCTATCTTAAACCTAAAGGTGGTTCCAAGGTATTGAACCATTACGATACCTTGACAAATGTTAATCAAATTGTGATACATAGCTTATAACTTAACAGTATTGATTTAGGCGAAGGTTTCAGCTATATTAACCGGCTATGACAAATGTGTCCGAACAAAAAATTGTCGAACAATTAATTGGATCAAATAGAATTCTAATAATAACTCATCGTCGGCCCGATGCTGATGCTTTGGGATCGATGACGGCGGTTTGGCAGTGGCTTAATAACAAAAATAGAAAAATAGATTTGTATAGTTGTGATCCGGTTACGGTCGATGGTTACAGTTCGATCTTTGGCTTAACAACGATTGATTTAAGTTTAGATTTGGAAACAATAAAAAACACGTTTTACGATACGATTGTTGTTTTAGATTGTGGTAGTTTATCTCAAGCCGGTTTAGATGAATGGCATGACCAATACAAGCAAAAATTTCCTGAAACAATATTTGTTAATATTGATCATCATATCAGTAACAGTTTTTACGGTCATCTTAATTATGTTAACAGTAATGCTTCGTCAACCTGCCAACTTATTTTTGAAATAATGCGGTCACAGCAACAACCAATTAGTTCCTTTGTCGCTACTGTTTTGCTAGCTGGAATTGTGGCTGACACAGGTTCATTTTCTAATGGTGCGACCAATCTTGAATCACTGAAAATTAGTTCTGAATTATTGCAAATGGGCGCTCGTCATTATCAAGTAAGTCAAGCGTTTTTATGTAACAAAGAAACGTCGATGTTAAAACTATGGGGCATTGCTTTAAGTCGCTTGCAACTGGTTTCCGATTACAAAATTGCTTATACCTACATAACAAAAAAAGAGTTGGATGAATTTGGCGTTTCCGGGAGCGAGGGATTAAGTAATTTTTTAAATAATCTAAGCGATGCCAACATCATTTTAGTTTTAACAGAAAAAGATGAAGCATCATTAAAAGGTAGTTTAAGAACAACAAAAGAAGGTGTTGATGTTATGCAAATAGCAGCAATTTTTGGTGGGGGCGGACATACTAAGGCCGCTGGTTTTACTGTTAGCGGAAGTCTTTCCAATATTGAAGAAATAATTGATAAAATAATAACAAGTTTAAAATAGGATAAATAATTTTTGACATTATCATTAATTAATTTTAAATTATACCTAATTATTCATATAAAAAGTCTATGTATTTAATTCCAACGGTTTTAGAAAAAACACAGTTCGGTGAACGAGCTTACGATATTTATTCCCGATTATTAAAAGAAAGAATAATATTTGTTGGCGATGCGATTTCCGATGACTTGGCTAACGTTGTTATCGCTCAACTACTATTTTTAGAGAGCCAAGACCCGAAACGTGATATTACTATGTATATTAATTCTCCTGGAGGTTCGGTTTCTGATGGTTTGGCTATATACGACACAATGCAGTATTTAAAATGTGATGTTTCAACAATTTGCGTCGGTATGGCTGCTTCAATGGCCGCGGTATTGTTGTCTGGTGGTAAAAAGGGAAAGCGTTTTGCCTTACCAAATAGTCAAATATTAATTCATCAGGTTATGGGTGGGGCCGAGGGACAGGCAACTGATATTAAAATAAAAGCCGAGCAAATTTTAAAATTAAAGGATAGTTTAAATAAAATACTGGCCAAACACACGGGTCAAGATATTAAAAAGATAGAAAAGGACGCCGACCGTGATTACTATATGTCAGCTAAAGAGGCGGTAAGTTATGGAATAATAGATAAAGTTTTGAATTAGCGATTACATGTCTCAAAAGCGGGTTTTAAAAGACCTGCTTTTTTATTTGCGCAACTGATCAAATGAGTTATTGAGTCGTTTGACGTTTATCAATTAATGTGGTAAAGTAGCTATCGTTAGCCATTTTAATTATTATTTGATTAGCGGTTGTTAGGGAGGTTGTACTGATTTCAATGATTAATCAATCTACGATTTATATTTTATGGATTTCAAGTTATATCAGCCAAATTTATTTTTTGAACCGATTATAGAGGTTGATTTTTGTAATATCTATAAAAATTTGTAATTGCTAAATTTTAGTTAAATCGCATTGATTAATCTGTTTAGAAAAAAACAGTGGCTTTTTGCTAACCCGCAAAGTTTATATGGAAAATTTATTAATATTAATTGCTGTTGTTGCTGGCTTGGGGATCGGCGGAGTTATTGGTTCATATATCA
>CAZAXS010000057.1:0-3144 GCA_964489205.1 uncultured Gammaproteobacteria bacterium | reverse complement strand
TTAATTTCAAATTAATCTTCTTCAACTGGTTCTCAGGTATAAAAAGAACATTAAATATAAAGTGAAGTACAGTAAAAAAGAAATACTTCCTACAAGTCGGTTGTCAAAAATTAGTGTAGCGTCGTCCTCTATTGTTGTGTATATAACCCAGGCCAAGACAATATTAATAATAATGGTGACAACAATAATAACTGGATCGTAATTGCTAAATGCTTTTCTATAAATTATTTCGCAACCAATAATGTTAGCAATGTAACCAATGGTGATAATCGAAAAAATATAATTTGAGCTATAGTAGTTAATTAACATAATCACCATAATCAGTGTTAAAATTAATTTCAAAATTAACTCAATTTCAACTTGAACGCCAACAACCAGGTTATTAATAATTTCAAAAAAGCAACAAGTAAAAGCGCCCGTCACTAGACCAACTAATAAAAATTTAAATAAATTTTTCAAAACTAACCTCGCCTATTTATTATTTCAAGATACAATTTAGGCTAAGTTAAACTAAATTGATAAAATAGTCAAATTGTTTTATTTATAAATTACCTGATCTTCAACTCTCAAGTTAATGTATTGAATTTTTGATAAATCAATTTTATTTGCTTCTAAGGAGCTACTTAGTTTTAAAAACTGTTGTTCATTGGTAAGTTTTGGGGTTAAGTGAATTTCTAAGTTTTGCGGTGTTATTAGCTTTATATATGAAGCGTCGCGCCCATCAACGGCGAAATGATCGATAGAGATGGCTGGTACATTGTAACTGGCAATATTTTGTTTTATATCTAATGTCATATTAACCAAATCTTCGTTAATAACTCGATCGCGTGTGTTAGCGTTTACATTTGATAAATCATGAATAATTGGTGCAGATTTAAGCGAATCGTCAACGTTTGGCACCTCTCTAATAACAATACCATTGCTATCAATTAAAAAATTTTTACCTTGTGTAACCCATAGCGCTCGACCAGGCAACTCTTCGATGTTTATTGTTAAACTATTTTTATCTCCACGTTCAATGGATAATTTTTTTAAATTATAAATTTCCAGTAATTCTTGCCTTAAGTTGTTTTCACTGAAAAGAAAGTAATTATCATTTGGTAAAAAGAATAAATGTCTTTTTTCAAATTGTTTAAATACTAAGTCTTTTATTTCTGTCTCTGGAATACTATCATTACCGGATAAATTCACGTATTGAAGTTTAAAAACTGAGCTAAAAAAACATAAGTAAAGTAAATACGCGCCCACAATTAATATAAAAAAATATATTGTTTTTATTTTTTTTGTTTTTTCTTTCTTTTCTTCGTACTGCGAAATACGTAAACTTCTCTGAATCGCATTTAGACGTTGTTGACGCGATGGCCGAGTGCGAAACATAGATTATGAATATAATTAAACTTTAATAGTGTCGATATTTAAATATTTTTGCAAAACTTCTGGTACTTTAATAGTTCCGTTGGCTTGTTGATTTTGTTCTAATATAGCTGGAATTAAACGACTGGTGGCTAAACCAGAGGCATTTAGCGTGTGAACAAACTCATTTTTACCAGTTAATTGATTTTTAAAACGTATATTTCCGCGTCGCGCTTGATAGTCGTGAGCATTTGATGCGCTACTTACTTCTTTGTAGATACCCATACTTGGTATCCAAACTTCAATATCTGATGTCCTGGCCATAGCAAAGCTCATGTCGCCAGCAGCCAAATCGGTAACACGAAAATGTAACCCCAATCCTTTTACAAGTCCAGAAGCAATATTAACCATATCTTTAAAGGCCTTTTCTGATTCCTCTGGCTTGGTGAATTGAAACATTTCAACTTTATTAAATTGATGACCACGTATCATTCCACGCTCTTCGGTTCTGTATCCCCCGCCTTCACGTCTAAAACAGGTTGAATAGGCGTAGTATTTCATTGGTAATTTTTCTTCTGATAAGATTTCATCACGAAACATATTACCAAGCATCATTTCGCTGGTAGCGTTTAGACAAAGTTTATCTTGAGTCCAGAAAAGATCATCACGAAACTTTGGTAGATGTCCACTGGTATATGCCGATTCTTCGGTTAAAAGATATGGTGGCAAAACAAAAGTGTAACCGTTATTTTTGTGAGTTTCAATAAAATAGTTCAGTAATGCCCACTCTAATTGTGCGCCTAGGCCTGTGTACATCCAGAAGCCAGTACCGGCTATTTTTACACCCCTGGTGTAATCAATTAAGTTTAAGTTGGTGGCCAACTCAACGTGATCTTTGGGAGTGAAATCAAACTCTGGTTTATTACCAAATACCTCGGCTGTTTTGTTTTTCTCTGGTCCGCCAGCTTGTACGCCTTCGGCGGGAATATTTGGTAAACTTGTTAATTTATTCTTTAATATTAACTCAACTTCGTTTAACTGATTAGTCAATAATTTAATCTCCTCGCCTAAATTTTTCATTTGTTCAATAACTTCTGGCGATGGTTTAGACTTTGAATGTAAGTTTTTTTCAGCCTGAAGTTTTTCTGATTTGTTAATTAAATCACGACGCTTTACATCTAAATCGATAACTTCGTTTAATAATTTTTCACTTTCTTCGACAGAAGCAAAGCAACGGTCAGCAAATTTTTTAGCTATTAATTTAGGGTCGGAAATGATTTTGTTTATATCTAACATAATTTAATCAGTTGAATTAGTATCGTTAACCGGTTTTAAAGTTGGAAATAGTATCACCTCTTTTATATTTTGTTGGTCGGTTAGTAACATGAGTAAACGATCAATGCCCATGCCTAAACCGGCTGCTGGCGGCATGCCGTGTTTTAAGGCATCAACAAAATAATCATCTTTTAACATAGCCTCGTCATCACCCTTGTCGGCTAAACTGGCCTGAAGTTTAAATCTTTCATCTTGGTCAATCGGATCATTTAGTTCGGAAAATGCGTTCATTAGCTCAATTTTACCAGCAACGACCAATTGAAATCTTTCAACATAATTAGGTCGGTCTTTCATTTTTTTTGCCAACGGTGATAACTCAATCGGATGATTTATTATAAAAGTTGGTTGAATTAATTTTGGTCGAACAAAAGTTTTATACAATTCATCTGCTAGTTTGCCTTTACCCCAAAAATCTTCAACTAATAAGCCTTTCTTTTTAGCTTCGACAAGTAATTC
>CAZAXS010000056.1:0-3146 GCA_964489205.1 uncultured Gammaproteobacteria bacterium | reverse complement strand
TCTAAGACTATTGTTTTATTTGAACCAATTTTTTCGGGAACAAAATTATTATTTAAAACTAAATCATTAATAGTTTTTAACCAGTAGTTATTGACATAAGCATTAATAAAGCCCGGACCAGCTATTTGCCAACTTTCTATATAAATATTAATTGATTGGTCATTACTTAAATAATCTATTAATAATTCAGCCAACTCTTTTGGTGTTTTACCAAGACGCTTACAACTAACCATAGCAACATTACTGCTAAACTGACCGAACTGCGCCTGAGGCGGATATTCAATAGCAAAATCAAGATCTGTTATATCAAATTTTACAAAAAAATTATTTATAGCTTGTCTTATAAGAGTTGCTAAACTTTGATTCATAGATTATAAAGTGTTTGTTTAAAACAAAAAATTACTTAGTTATGTCCTTATAAAATTACCACCAGCAACCAGGTTAGTCAAAAAATTTAAATGTTGCCATTTTTTACATATTCAAGCATTATATTATATATGTCAAAAAATATTGTTGTACAAAATAAAACGGTAAATCACTCCTACAAAATTGAGGAACATTTTGAAGCGGGCATAAAATTAACCGGTCCAGAGGTAAAATCCATTAAAAAAGGTAATGCGAACTTAATTGGAAGCTATATTAGCATTCGTCAAAATACTAAAAACAAACCTGAAGCTTGGCTGATAAATGCTAGCATTGGTCCTTATAATAAAGCTGGTTACGCTCAAAAATCAGACTATAAAAGAGATCAACCCAGAAAACTTCTTCTCAAAGGTAAAGAAATTGACTATTTACTAGGAAAACAGCAACAAAAAGGCTTGACAATAGTGCCATTATCGTTGTACACTTCGAGCGGTTTGGTAAAAATTGACATCGCAATTGCCAGAGGTGCAAGCACGGCTGACAAACGCGAAAAGATCAAAAAGCGAGACTTTGACCGTAGCCGACAACGACTACTTTCTCGTTAACCTTTTGGGGATGTTACCTAATCGCTAGTTCATCACAATTTAGCTTAGTTACTAAGGGAAGCGACTCCTTCCTTAAAAAGTCAAAAAATTCAAATGCCAATAGCATTTTTGCTCGCGTTGCCAATGCCTTCCGCATGCCAACACTAGCTTCAGTTGTAGCTTAATATTGCCACAACCATCCGCACACTTTCGGCCCGAAGAGTGTATACGGGTGTTATATTTTCGGGCTTCGTTTTAAGTCGTGATGGACGACTTGAGATAAGACTTTTCCATTAAACCAATAATTAAAGTGTTCTTCCTTGGATTATTGGCCTTTTTTGAAGAACTAACTTGGTAAACGCTAACTAAAAAGATAACTACACGTGGGTGCAAGGCCCACCATCTCCACCAAGTCCGACTTGGTCCACCATCAAGCCTAGCTCGATGGTTCAGTAGAAAAAAATATACCAATTATTTATATTTAATAAAAAGCAATCATGATTCGTCGTCGACGTAAACGCCCGCAGCAACAAACGGCATCAAAAATTTATAGAAAAAACGAACGCATTAATGTACCAAAAGTTATGGTTATTGATGCTGATAATAATCAATTGGGTATTTTATCAACCAGACAGGCTTTGGAAATGGCAATGGAAGCTGGGCTCGATTTAGTTGAGGTTTCACCACTTGCTAACCCACCTGTATGCAGAATCATGGAATATGGACAATTTGCCTATCAGCAGGCAAAAAAAATGCAAGCCCAAAAGGCAAGCTTGAAAAAAACCGAACTTAAGCAAGTACGTTTGTCATACCGTATTGGTCAACATGATTTGGAAAATAAATTAGAAAACGGACGAAAATTCCTTCTAAAAGGCCACAAAGTGCAGCTAGACATGATTTTACGCCGTCGCGAAAGAGCTCATACCAAAGAAGCTATTGCCAAAATGAACGAATTTGGTACAATGCTCGCTGATTCCGGTAAAATTGATGGGCCAGCACAATGTAACGGTGGTCAACTATCAATCAGTCTTTCACCTCTTGCTAGTAATAAACCAATTACTAACGTCAAAAATGAGGATCAAGAACAAGAATAATCACTTATATGCCAAAAATTAAAACGCACAAAGCGACTGCTAAAAGAATTAGCAAATCAAAATCAAATAAAATAATAGTCCGTACTGGTGGTCAAGATCATTTTAATGCTCGAGAAACCGGTAAAGTAGGTATTAACAAACGTCGCAAAAAGCAAATTGCTAAAAGCGATTCAAAGAATATTCATACATTAACTCCTTACATGTAATCGAAAGAATATGCCTAGAGTAAAACGTGGTAGCGAGCGAACCAAAAAACGCCGTAATTTCCTTAAATTAACAAAAGGTTATCGTTGGGGAAGAAAAAGTAAAATTAAATTAGCAAAACCAGCTGTTCGTAAAGCCGGAGCTTACGCTTTTCGTGATAGACGCGTTAAAAAGCGAACTGCTCGTCGTACATGGCAAATCAAATTAAACGCCGCTGTTCGTCTATATGACACAACTTACAGCAAGTTTATCGCAGCTTTAAAAGCTAAACAAATTGAATTAGATAGAAAGGTTTTGTCACAAATCGCTGAAAAACATCCTGAAGTATTTGCTGCTTTTGTTAAAATGGTTTTAGACGAAAAAAAATAAATTCCACCTAAGAGAAGTTTATTTCTGTTGGGACGGTAGTCCAGTTGGTTACCCGCCCGTACCGAATGGTACATTCGGGTGAGGAACGCCGACTACCCCGCCCCGCATAAAGAATATTTGTAAATTGAAATTGAAAAATTAATTTGGGACGGTAGTCCAGTTGGTTAGAACGCCGCCCTGTCACGGCGGAGGTCGCGGGTTCGAGTCCCGTCCGTCCCGCCACCCAAATTAATTTCAACTAAAATATTCTTATGCGGGGTCGCGCCTGCCTGCCGGTAGGTAGAGGCTCGAGTCCCGTCCGTCCCGCCAGAAATAAACTTCTCTTTTTTGTATAACAAATGCTCACTTAATCTAATAGTGAGTATTTTAATTTAATAGCTATTCCAATAAAAGACGGTCTGTTTACTTTGAACTATACTACACACCGAATGAAAGCCAGACTCGTCCGCCGTAATGCAATGAAGGCGGAAATAAACTTCTCTTTTTGTTTTATTCTATACTCATAAACACCTTCTTTATTGGAGGTGTTTTA
>CAZAXS010000055.1:0-3270 GCA_964489205.1 uncultured Gammaproteobacteria bacterium | reverse complement strand
TATCAATTTTGCAAACTGAGGACGGGGGTTCGGCTCCCCCTACCCGCTCCACCAAAAAAATTAGACGGCTTTGCTCTAAAAGCTTATTTTTAGTATTCTAAAATCGTTATATGACAACAAACGACAAAAAAACCTTAATGATTATCGATGGTCACGGATTGGTTCATAGAGCTTACCACGCCATTCCACCAATGAACGCACCAACTGGCGAACCGGTTAACGCGGCCTTTGGCGTTACCAGCATGACTTTAAAACTACTACAAGAATTTAAACCTGATTATGTTTGTATTGCCTTTGATCGTCCTGGTGAATCGGTTAGGGTCAATGATTTTGTTAATTACAAAGCCCAACGTGTAAAAAAAGAAGACGACTTTTACCAACAAATTCCTTATATAGAAGAATGTGCTCAGGCCTTAGGCGTAACTGTAATTGAAAGCTTAGAACCAGGCTATGAAGCAGACGATGTTATCGGCTCAATCAGTCAACAGGTAATTCAGACAACCAAAGATATTAAAGTTTTGATTGTCAGCAGCGACCAAGACATTCTTCAACTAGTTAACGACCGAGTTAATGTTTTAGCTTTTAAAAAAGGTTTTAGCGAGTCGGTTATATACAACACTGAAGAAGTAAAAAATAAATACGGCTTCTTACCAGAGCAAATAATTGATTTCAAAGCTTTGCGTGGCGATCCATCCGATAACATTCCCGGGGTTAAAGGTATTGGCGAAAAAACAGCCAGTCAACTAATAATTGATCTAAATAATTTAGATAATATTTATAAAAATTTAGATGACGCTCAACTAAGTCCACGACAAAAAGAGTTAATAAAAAATCAAAAAGATGACGCTTATTTAAGCAAAAAATTAGTCACCATAAAAACAGATTTAAAAACAAACTTTCAACTCAACGACAGTTTTTGGCAACTACCCGCTATTGAAACAACAGCTGAAGTATTTCAAAAATACGGCTTTAAAAGTTTAATCGATCGCTTGTCTAGAAACTTCAAAAACACCGTTACTAAACAAACAAACGCTGAAATGGATATCGACGAAGCCTTGTCTTTACAAACAAAAACAAACGATAAAGGAAAGTGGCAACAAGATTATCGGATTGTTAAAACTCAGTCTGATTTAGACCAGTTAATTCAACAACTAACAAAAGCCGACTTAATCGTCGTTGATACCGAAACAACTTCGCTTGATACATTAAAAGCCAACTTATTAGGCATTAGTTTTTGTTGGCAACCAGGGCTAGCCTATTTCGTTGACTGCCAATCAATTAAAAATGTACCCGAGCAATTAAAAAATATTTTTGAACAACAGAAAAAAGCGGTCATTGGTCATAACATTAAATATGATTATAAAATTCTTAAACGCTTTGGCTTGGAATTAACTAATATTTACAGCGATACCCTAATTGAGGCCTATATAGCTTTTGGTAGCGAACGTGCTCTAGGACTAGACGCACTGGTATTTAACGAACTGGGCTATCAAATGCAACCAATTACCGATTTGATCGGACCTAATGGCCCGAAACAAATAAATCTCGATCAGGTTGAAGTAGAAAAAGTTGGCTGGTATTCCTGCGAAGACGTTGATTTCACCTTGCGTCTCCACCAAATAATTGAACCACAATTAAAAAATGAGGATAAAAAAATCCTGAAAGAAATTGAAATTCCTCTAATAAAAATTTTGGCGGAAATGGAAGATAATGGCATTTTAGTAGATAAAAATTATCTGGCCTCCATACAAAAAGACTTTGCTAAAGAATTGAATGATTTGGAACAACGAATCACTAAATTAGCAGGCTACGAGTTTAACCTTAACTCACCAAGTCAACTTGCCGATATACTGTTTAATAAAATAAATCTACCAACTGCTGGCCTTAAAAAAACAAAAACCGGTATTTCTACAGCCGCCCAAGAACTAGAAAAATTAATTAACGAACATGAAATAATTTCCTTAATAATTCAATATCGAGAATACAGTAAATTACAAAACACTTACATTGAAACTCTGCCCGAACAACTAGACAAAAACGGCCGTGTTCATACCAGTTTTAATCAAACGATTACCGCTACCGGTCGCTTATCATCGTCCGATCCAAATTTACAGAACATTCCCATTCGTAGCGAATTGGGTAAAAAAATTAGAGGCGCTTTTATTGCTTCCGACAACAATCTTCTTATTTCAGCCGATTATTCACAAATTGAATTAAGAATTGCCGCCTCTTTAGCTCAAGAACAAACAATGATCGCAGCTTTTAATAGTGGCGCCGACATTCATCGTGACACCGCAGGAAAAATATTTAACATCAAATTGGAAGAGGTAACCAGCGAACAACGTTCGATTGCTAAAACAATTAATTTTGGCATTCTTTACGGTTTGGGCGCCTTTGGCCTAGCTCAACGAGTTAATATAAGTCGCATGCAAGCCAAAAAGTTTATTGATGATTATTTTTCTGCTTTTCCTAATTTAAAAAAATGGCGCGATCAAGCAATTGAAAGTGCCCGGCAACTAGGTTACGCTCAAACTATTTTTGGCCGACGTCGATATTTGGTTAATATAAACTCACCAGCTGCACAGCTCCGTGCCGGCGCTGAACGCATGGCTATTAATATGCCTATTCAAGGTGCTAATGCTGATATAATCAAATTAGCCATGATTAAACTTTACGATGACCTAAAAGAAAAATACCCGGAAGTTAAAATGCTGGTCCAAGTTCATGATGAATTAGTTTTTGAGTGTCCACAGAATCAGGTAGACGAAGTTAGTGATTATATTAATAAAGTTATGACCACCGTTTGCCAACTCGACGTTCCAATAGTCGTTGACATCGCCACTGGAAAAAGGTGGAACGATTGCTAAACGCGGAGACTAGAATAAATAGAAATACAGAAATTACGACATGAGGGCGGATTGTTTTACTTGTCGATTAAGTCACATTCTGTTGTGGTCGTTAAAAGTAAGCATCTATAACAAACGAAAAAATAGCAAACTATATAACTATTTTAAAAATCAAAAGAATTGGCAAAAGCAATAAAAATCAATTATTATTTGTTTATGTTTCTTACCGTTCACACCGCCGTTGGCGCTTTAATTGGTCAAAACGTTAACTCTTCTATCTTGGGTTTTGTCATTGGTTTAATTAGCCACTGGTTTTTAGACATTGTTCCTCATGGCGACGAAAGTATCTTTCCAGAAAATTTAGACAAAAAATTATTTAAAAAAAGATTATTTATTGTTGCTGGTCTTGATTTATTTGGTGTTA
>CAZAXS010000054.1:0-3450 GCA_964489205.1 uncultured Gammaproteobacteria bacterium | reverse complement strand
AGTCTTTGGAAAAAAAGGATAACGAAGTTAATTGGTATTGTGTTAATAAAACGTGTCCCGGAAAACAAAACCAAAGATTTATTTTTTTTGCCTCCAAAGCCGGTTTTGATATACCAGGTTTGGGTATAAAGATAGTTGAACAGTTAATTGCTAATGGTTTAGTTAATGAACCAGCGGATTTTTTCAAGTTAACCAAAGAGGATTTACTTCAGCTCGAAGGTTTTGCTGAAAAAAAAGCTGATAATTTATTAAGTTCAATTGCTTCTAGAAAAAAGATATCCTTTTCAAGATTTATATCAGCCCTAGGAATTAGACATGTTGGTCAAGAAACTTCCGTTTCTTTGGCTAATTTTTTTCACAACTTATCAGCGATTAAAAATGCCAGCCTCGATGATCTGTTAAAAATTAATGATATTGGCCAGGTAGTGGCCGAAAGTATTTATGAGTTTTTTCATAGTTCATATGGAAACAACATGATAAATAATTTGTTAGCTGTGGGCGTAACAATCGAGGAAGAACAAAGTAAAAAAATAAATTCGGATTTGTACGGAAAAGTTTTTGTTATAACTGGTAGTTTAAATGCTTATAGTCGTGACCAAGTAAAAAATTTACTCAGACAAGCGGGCGCTAAAATTAGTGAAAGTGTAAGTAAAAACACCGATTATTTAATAGTTGGTAGTGATCCGGGTAGTAAGTTACAAATGGCGGAAAAATTGGATGTTCAAATTTTATCTGAAGAAGAATTATTATCAATTTTATCAGAAAATTAGAGGTTTATTTGTAACTTGTTTATTTCCCAGAAAGTCGTTAGAATTCAAATATTATGTCAGAAATAGATATTAACCAACTAGCAAATTTAGCCCTTTTGAACACCGCAAATCAGGAAAGTGATAAATTAATAAAGGGTGTTGCCGATGTTTTAGATTATGTTAAAAAAGTTCAAGAAATTGATACGAGCGGTCTTATGCCGACTGATCTTGGGAGTAGAAAATTAAGAGTTGACGAAGTTGAGTCATTTGTTGATCGACAATTACTAATCGATTCTTTTTCTGATAAGCAAGGTGATTTATTAAAAACCTCAACTATTAATGGTAAGGAAAATTCATATGACGCTTAATATTCGTGATCTTGATGCTAGTTCAATAGTTTTGGGTATAAAGAATAAAGATTTTTCTTGTGTTGACGTTGTTAGCGCTTATATTCAAAGAATAAAAGATAACAGCGATTTAAACGCTTATATTACTGTATGCTTTGATCAGGCATTGGAAAAAGCTAAAAAATATGATCAGCAACTTGCCAATGACTCTTGTTCCGTTGGTCCGTTATTTGGTTTACCAGTCGCGGTTAAGGATGTTATTTGTACTAAGGGTATTAAAACAACTTGTGCTTCTAAAATGTTGTCTGAGTATCTGCCGCCGTATTCGGCTACGGTAGTTGAAGCCATTGAATCTGCTGGAGCGATAGTTATTGGAAAAACAAATTGTGATGAATTTGCTATGGGATCGTCAAACGAAACTTCCTTTTTCGGTCCAGCGCTAAATCCTTGGGATATAACGCGTGTACCCGGAGGTTCTTCGGGAGGTTCAGCGGTGGCGGTGGCGGCTGATTTAGCTCCGGTTTCTTTGGGAACGGATACGGGCGGTTCAGTAAGGCAACCAGCTGGTTTGTGTAATTTGGTTGGTTTTAAACCAAGTTACGGAAGTATTAGTCGTTATGGACTTATAGCAATGGCATCGTCTTTGGATCAAGTTGGAACGTTTAGTCATAGTGTAGCTGATGCTAAGTTATTGTTCGATGTTATGTCCGGACCAGACGGTAAGGATCAGTCGGTTAAGGACGATGTAATACAAACATCAAAACCGATAAATGAAATGACAATTGGTCTCCCTAAAGAATATTTTTCATTATTTTTTGATGAGGAAATAGTATCAGCAATTAATCAGGCGATTGAAGTTTATAAATCAATGGGTTGTAAATTCGTTGATGTTAGTATTCCTTTGGCTGATATGGCTTTGGCGATGTATTACATTATAATGCCGGCCGAGGTTTCTAGTAATTTAGCACGACTTGATGGCATTCGTTATGGTAAACAAGCTACAATTGGCAGTAGTGTTGCTGATTTTATGTCAAAAAATCGATCACTTGGTTTTGGTGATGAAGTTAAAAGAAGAATACTCTTAGGAACCTATGTTTTATCAAGCGGTTATCAGGAGGCTTTTTACGGTCAGGCAACAAAGGTAAGACGATTATTAACTGAGCAGTATAACAAAGTATGTGAACAAGTTGATTTATTATTGGTCCCAACTACACCGACTTGTGCTTTTAAAATTGGTGAAAAAATTAACGATCCATTGACCATGTATATGGCTGATATTTTTACAGTTTCAGTTAATATGATTGGTTATGCCGGCATGAGTTTACCGTCTGGTTTTAATAAAGAAAACCTTCCAATCGGACATCAATTAATTGGTCCGGCTGGTCGTGAAAATATGATGTTTGATTTAGGTGAAGCTTTTCAAAATAACACAAATTGGCATAAACAGCAGTCTCCGTGTTAATATATAACAATGAGGCTTAAAAAATTACTAATAATTTTAATATTATTTTTCCTTGGTTTTATAACCTATGTTTATTTAAGTAATCAACAGGCTGATAACAATGATAAAGAATCGCTTCCACTGGCGGTAGAAAAAATAAATTACGCGCAATCAACTGATTCCGCAGGCGACCCTTTTTTGGGTGACAAAGATGCGAAGCTCGTTTTGGTAGAGTTTGCTGATTTTGAATGTCCGTATTGTCGACAAGAGTTTTCAATTATCAGAGAAGTGGCTAATTTATATCCACAAATAAAAATAATTTTTAGGGACTTACCTTTAATATCAATTCACGAAAATGCGCTATCGGCAGCGATTGCAGCAAACTGCGCTCATCAGCAAGGTAAATTTTGGCAGTATCACGATCAACTTTTTCTAAACCAAGAACAGTTAGGCGATGAATTGTATAATAAAGTGGCGGTTAGGTCGGGTTTAAATGTAGAAATATTTAACCAGTGTCAGAAAGATAATGCCGTTAAAGAGGAAATAATTCGAGATGTTGAAGATGCAAAAAAAATGAATGTTGAAGGAACGCCAACTTTCTTTTTAAACGGTAAAAAAATAAGCGGAGTTATATCTTTGGATGTGTGGCAGAAAATAATTAACACAGCTTTATTAGGCAATTAAATTATGATTATTTCGCCGTCTCGAGAAATGTTTGTCATTGATGGTTTTCCAGTATATTGGTACGGGGTTATTATTTCTTTGGCTATAGTTATTTGTTATTTATTAATTCCAAAGTTGATTCACGATAAAAAACTTGTTGATAAGTTTCAACAATGGTACGGCGCAATTATATTATCAGGTTTTATTGGTGCCCGTTTATTTGAAGTATTTTTTTATAGTCCGAAATATT
>CAZAXS010000053.1:1319-3453 GCA_964489205.1 uncultured Gammaproteobacteria bacterium | reverse complement strand
TCCCTACACGACGCTCTTCCAGATCGGAAGAGCGTCGTGTAGGGAAAGAGTGTAGAGTTGGTGCTCCCGGGAGGATTCGAACCTCCAACTGCGGGTTCGAAGCCCGATATTTTATCCATTAGACTACGGGAGCAAGTTGAATTTCAAAATGAGTATATCTGTGTCGATTTATTATGTCAATCATCAGAAAAAAGCCTCTGTATATATTCGTTCTTCAGCTACACCCAACGATCCTAACGCTAACCACATATCATTCACGAAACTAATTGAACCACATAAATAAAAGGATTTTTCTGAAATATTTTCAATCTGTTTTTTTATCGTTTCAACCGTAACTCGTCCTGATTCAAATTGACTGTCCTTTTCTTGAGTTAGAAAATTTATAAGTTTAATTTTATTTTTCTCAGCCATAACTTTCAATTCATCAAAAAATACAATTTCGTTTTTGAATTTATTGCTATACATTAATTCAAGTTCTTTAAAAGAAGCGCCATTTTTGTTGTAACTACGCAATAAACTCATAAATGGCGTTATTCCGATACCACCAGCCAAAAAAACATTTTTTTCGTCATTAGAAAAATTATCAAAAAAATATCCCTGAGGTTCTTCCACTTCAATAACAGCACCAAGATCTAACTCTAATAAAGCCGAGGAAAACTTTCCTTGTTTTTTAATTGTTAGGCCTATGTAGTCGTCGCTAGGCGTACTCGAAATAGTATAAGACTTTCCATGAGTCATTAATCCAGGAATAACCACATTTAGATACTGACCAGCTTTAAAAACAAAATCTTGCGGTCGATTAAAAACCAAAGTTGAAGTTAAGTTAGTTTCGTTTATTTTACTTTTTAAAATTAACTTTTTCATAAAACTATGTTCGCTTGGTCAGATAGTCCTGAACCGCTAAGCGCAAGGCTTCATGACCTAAAACAGAACAATGAAATTTGCGCTCCGGTAAACCGCTTAAACGCGCTACAATTTGTTGCGGTTTCAAAACTTGGGCTTGATCCAAAGTTAAACCACCGTTTTCCGTAGCCATAACTGACATCATTGATGCTGCCGCAATTGCCGACGCGCAACCAAAAGTTCGCCACTTGCACTCGTAAACACGATTATCTTTTACCTTTATCCAAACCTTCATTACATCACCACATTCAATGCTACCCACCTGTCCATAACCGTCATAATCATAACCCGCTTCATCAATTAGTAAATTTCTCGGTGAAAAAAAATGATCTTTAACTATTGGACTATATATCCAAGAAACATCTCCCATTCCATTAACACTTAAATCACACGACATAAAATATTTCTTAATTAATTATGAAATACCCCTAACTCTTTTAACAATTATCTGAAGTTGTTTCAACGTATAATCAACCTCTCTTTTGGTTGTAAACCTTCCCAAAGAAAAACGTAAACTACAATGAGCCAACTCTAATGGTGTACCAATGGCCAACAACACATGAGAAGGATTCAAATCTAAGGCTGAACAAGCTGAACCAGTCGAACAACAAACACCCGCTTCATCAAGCATAAGCAACAACGACTCACCTTCAGCACCAGCAAAAGAGACATTAATATTATTTGGTAGACGATTAACCTCAGTCCCGTTAATTTGAATATTAGTTATAGTTTTTTTTAATTTTTCAATAAAATATTTTTGTAATTTTTTTAGTCTATTAGTCTCTTTATCCTTTATTTTACTAGCTAGTTCGAAAGCTGAAGCAAAATTCAAAATTGATGCTACATTTTCTGTGCTAGCCCGTCGACCATTTTCCTGATCACCACCAACAATAATTGGTTTAATTTTTAAATTTTGTTTAACATACAAACAACCAACACCTTTAGGCGCATAAATCTTTGAAGAACTTAATGACATAGCATCTACCTGTAATTTTTTTACTGATACATCTAAATAATTTACCGCCTGACAAGCGTCAACATGAAAGATTGTGTTTTGATTAATCGATTTTATTATTCGCGATATCTTTTTTACCGGTTGTACCGTTCCAATTTCATTGTTCGCATAAACAATCGACACTAAAACTGTTTTTTTGTTTATAATTTTTTTCAGTTCAACTAAATCAACTTCGCCGGTTTTTTTTACTGGTGCATAGCGAATAATAAAACCATT
>CAZAXS010000053.1:0-1219 GCA_964489205.1 uncultured Gammaproteobacteria bacterium | reverse complement strand
TACGTTTCAATGGTAATTGTTTTTCGGCGTTTTGTTTAAAACGCCGTAGAGACGCAACAGCGCTGCGCCTCTACAAAAATTTAAATTTTTGAAAAACAATTACCTTAATAGTGCTGTTTTATAGTAATCACAAGTTTCTTGGGATATTTTTCCTTCTCTAATTAAGCGATCAAGATCTTGATCCATGGTGTTCATACCTTTGTCGGCACTTGTTTGAATAACTGTTTTAATTTGTTGAATTTTATTTTCTCTAATAACCGTAGCTACAGCCGGGGTGTTTAACATTATTTCTCTGGCCGCAATTCTTCCACCAGTTATACCTGGTAACAACTGTTGAGATATGACCGCCAATAAACAATTGGATAACTGAGCTCTAACCTGTGTTTGTTGGTGTGGTGGAAAGACATCAACAATACGGTCAATCGTTTGAGCAGCGTTGTGCGTATGTAAAGTCGCCAACACCAAATGTCCAGTTTCTGCTAAAGTCAAAGTAGCAGCAATGGTTTCTAAGTCTCTCATCTCACCAACCATAATTACATCCGGATCTTGGCGCATAACATATTTTAAGGCCCCAGCAAATGACTTCATATCCGTACTAAGCTGACGTTGAACGATAATACTTTTTCGTGATGGAAAAATAAACTCAATCGGATCTTCCAAAGTTATTATATGGGAAGTTCTCTCCTGATTGATTTGATCAATCATGGCCGCTAAAGTTGTCGACTTACCACAACCAGTAGCACCGGTAACCAATATCAATCCCTGCATATTTTGTATTAAATCGTATGCAACCTTGGGCATGCCAATCTGGGCCATAGTCGGCACAACATTAGATATTATTCTCGCCGCTAAAGAAATACTGTCTTTCTGCCAAAACAAATTAACCCGAAAACGACTGCCGTTAGTCAGCTCATAAGATAAGTCTAGATCTTTTTCATGATAAAAGTGGGTTTTTTGATCTTCGTTTAAAATACTATTTATCATTCTTTCAATTGTTTCCTTGGTAAGAGGTAAAAATTGATCCATGTATTCTAATTCGCCGTTTATACGCAAAACCGGCGGTCGATCAACTACCAAATGAATATCGGACGCCCCTCGATTTATCGCCTCCTGAAATAAAGCATTGATTTCGTATTCCATATTTACTTTATTATATCAAAAAAATTGTTACCAACATAATTTGTATGTAACACTTTTATTTAAAAAATAATATTTTTAA
>CAZAXS010000052.1:0-3543 GCA_964489205.1 uncultured Gammaproteobacteria bacterium | reverse complement strand
ATTTTAGCTTTTTAATTAATGAATTATTTAATTTATATGAGAAACCTATTAATAAAACATCGTGCCATAGCGATAATGTCGGTTGTCGCTTTATCGGCATTTGTTGGCTATTTGGGTTACATAAAGGCGTCTGATCCGGTTAAGCTGGATGTTAAGGCTTTTTCCAATAGCGTTGAAGCTTCTTGGACTACTCCAAAAGAAGCGGTTAAACAGGAGTTGAGATTTTCAACTTCTCCAATAACACCGACAAATTTTGAAAGCGCGACTTCTATAAATGAAATGCCTGAATTAGTAGCTGGTGAAAAACAAGTTGTTAAAGTTGCTAATTTAAAAGAAAATGTAACTTATTACTTTGCTTATAAGTATTACATTGTTGATCAAGCTAGAACTGAAGAAGTTAGAGCTACCAAAACTTTTGCTGGTAAAAAAGCAAAAACAGAAATCGCTCAAGAAGTTAACGCGTTTGAGGCGGCTGCAGTTTTGGGTAGTCAGCAAGCAGTTAAGGTTGATGAAATTGATGAGGTGATTGAAGCAAAAGATGATAAGAAAGCTGATGAACGCGCAGTTCCAATGGTTACAAATCAAGCCGATTTAGAATTCAAAACCGGTTATGCTTTTGCTGTTACGACAACAAATGATGTAGATGTTGTTGCTCCAAGTACCGTAAAGGACATGAGCTTTAGTTCAACTGCAAATAGCATTACTGTTTCTTGGACTGCTCCAGTAGATAAGGATTTGGACGGTTATATTATTAAGTATAATACCACCGAAATTACAAAAACTACTTTTGAAAATGATGGTTTTGTTTCTAATCCTCCAGTTGGCATTCCGGGTGAAAGACAACAAGTTACAGTTTCTGGTTTAACCCCAGCTAAAATTTACTATTTTGCTGTCGCTACTAAGGACTTTAGTGGAAATATTTCTGATATCGTGACCGTTCAAACTGGTACACAAGGTGTGGTTATTCTAAAAACTCAAGCCTCAGCTAATGCTGTTACTTTAATGTGGGATACTCCAACAAGCGTAGTTTCTCATGAAATGAGATATTCAACCTCAGAAATAACCGATGCTAATTACGATCGCGCTAATATAGTAAATAACATGCCAGCAGTTCTAGCTGGACAAACTCAAATGGTTATCGCTAATCAATTAACGCCTGTTACCGATTACTACTTTGCTTACAAATATCGTGAAAGCTTTAATGGTGGCGTTTCTATGGTTACAACCAAAGTTAGAACCTTAGGACATGATATTGTTGGTCCAAATCCGGTTACCAATTTAAATTTAGTTCCACAACAAAATAATATATTTTTAAGCTGGAAATCTCCAAGTAACACCGATTTAGCTGGCTTCCATGTTCGTTACGCTACTTACGCTTTGGATGCAGCAAATTTCCACACAGCTACTGTGGTTAATAACACACCAATTGGTCAACCAAATACCGTTCAATCAATGGTTATTACTAAATTACAAAACAATACCAAATATTGGATTGGAATTATGGCAGTTGATGCTTCAGGTAATGAATCACAATTAGTTGTTTCTTCAACAACTACCGGTACATTTGTTGGCGGTGTTAATCTAGTTGCTTTCCCAAGTGTTAACTCTATTACTCTTCAATGGGTTAACCCACAAGATATTATTTCTCATGAATTAAGATATTCCGACAAACCAATTGACCGTGACAACTTTAGATTCGCTCAATTAGTTTCTGGTGTTAATGATCCGCAACCAACAAATTCACAAATTGTAACTGTTAATCAATTAACTCCAAATACAAAATACTATTTTGCTTATCGTGGTGTTGTTGCCGGTGGTAGCGTTATTTATTCTTTCACTTCAGCTACTACATTGGTAAATGATACTACAGCTCCAAATCCAGTTCGTGTTTTCTTCTTAAGCCCAACTAATAACACTATTTCGTTATATTGGACTTCTCCTAGTGACCCAGATTTAGCTGGTTTCCATGTTCGTTATGCAACATTTGAATTAAAAGAAAGTAATTTCCACACCGGCACCGCTGTTAATAATACTCCAATTGGTATTCCAAACGCCGATCAATCGATGGTTATTAGTGGTTTAAGTTCAGATACAAAATATTGGGTTGGTATTATGGCAGTTGATGCTGCTGGTAATGAATCAATTTTAACTGTTGCTAACACCAAAACTACTTCTGGTGGTGGAGGCGGCGGTGGTGGTTCCTCATCCGGTGGTGGTAGCGGTGGTGCTGTTATTTATGGTGCTTTCATTGGTCCTTACACTTTAAAGATTAATGATGGTAATATTCAATCATTCTCTAGAAACGTTACTTTGAATATTGATTGTGGTGGTAACGTTAAGGGTATGGCTGTTTCAAACTTAGCCGACTTGGGAGGTGCTCAAATTGTTGATTACAAAACAACTTATCCATGGACAGTAACCGAAGGTGTTGGCACTAAAACTGTTTACGCTAGATGTTATGGTTTCGAAGGTCAACAATCACCAATTATTTCCGATTCTATTGAATTGGTTAAAGGTGATGGCAACTACATTGAAGAACCATACACTGGAACTTTACCAACCCCACCAACAAATCCTAATAACGGACAAGTTTTGGGTGTTAAATTGAAACCAGATAACACATTAGTTCGTACACCTGATTTGAAAGTTTTCTTAATATCTAATGGTGGTAAAAAATCAAGAATTGTTAGCGTCTTTGACTTGTACTACAAATTCAAAGGCCAGCCAATTGAAAATATTACTTTTGAAGAATTGGCTCAATATCCAGATTTAAATGCCAAGGTTTTAGGCACTAAAGTGTTCCCTAACGGAACATTGGTCAGAGCAGAGGACTATCGTGTTTATGTAATCGAAAATGGTTACAAGAGATATTTACCAACATTAGAAGATATTCGTGCCTTTAAAGGTAAGAAGATTCAAAATGTAACTTATACCGATTTAGCTCAATATGAAACATATTCAGTTGACACAACTAGACATAATAATCTAAAAGTTGGTGAAGGTTCATTAGTTCGTGATAGTAAGGGTAATATCTTTGTTATCAGAAATGGTCAACGTCATTATATTCCTGGTTACGCTGAAGTCTTTGAAAGATATGCAAACGTACCAGTTGTCAGTGTTAATGATGATGTCTTAAACAGATTCCCATTAAACGGTCCTTATCCTCATACTGGTAAAGCTTGGATTGGTTTAGGAATTTATTCTAACGGAACTCTAATTCGTACACCAGACAAAAAAATCTATGTAGTTTTGGATGGATACGGTGAAGTTGTTTCCGCTGAAGAATTAAAAACTAAACATGCTGGTAAAAAGATTATAAATGTAAATGAATACTTTGCTATTCCTTCACCAAAACCTTTGTACTAAGATTATAATTTATTAAATAAACGCCTTACTTGGTTATCCAAGTAAGGCGTTTTTGATTGAGGTTTATTTAATTAAAATCATGTGACGTCCGAGTTGCTTTTATTGACTAAATTGAAAATACCTGATAAATTTTCTTATTAATTTTATTGCACATTAAACAAAAGGAAAAATAATGAA
>CAZAXS010000051.1:0-3563 GCA_964489205.1 uncultured Gammaproteobacteria bacterium | reverse complement strand
CCAGCCTTTGTTGTTAATAATGTGCATTTTTTAGTGAGCATTAACACCTCAATTTGTTGTTATTATTTGTTTTTTACTTACCAAAATATTCTGTAACAGTAATTGTGAGACATTACAATTATATTTAAATTTTGTCAAATTATACTACTTGTTTTTAGTGCTAAAATATGATAAAATTTATACGTTAAATTAACCAAATTTTAGGGAAAAAAATACTAATATGGCCGAAAAAAAGGATGCCAAAAAAGCTGCTGGAAGTTATAACGCTTCAGCGATTACCGTTTTAGAAGGACTTGATCCGGTGCGTAAACGTCCCGGCATGTACATTGGCAGTACATCTTCAACTGGTCTTCATCATTTAATTTGGGAAGCGGTTGATAATGCTATCGATGAAGCGATGGCTGGTTATTGTAATAAAGTTATAATTTCTTTGTTGCCAGACGGTGTGGTGGCGGTGTCTGACAATGGTCGTGGTATTCCAGTTGATAAACATCCGGTAACAAAAATGTCTGCTTTGGAAACGGTTATGACCAAACTCCATGCTGGAGGTAAATTTGGTGGAGAGGGTTATAAAGTTTCCGGTGGTTTACACGGTGTAGGTATTTCCGTAGTTAATGCATTGTCGAAATGGATGAAAACAGAGGTTAAGCGTGACGGCAAAATTTGGTCAATGGAATTTGAACGTGGCAAACCAAAAACAGCTATCAAAGCTTCTGGTTCAGTTAAAGACACGGGTACAACGCAATATTGGATTGCTGATGAAACTATTTTTTCGGAAACAGAATATGATTTTCAATATATTTTAGATCATCTTCGTCAGCAGGCCTATTTAACCAAGGGTGTAACTTTAGTAGTAGAAGATAAGCGTGATAAAGACAATGAACAGTCCTACATATTTTATTTTGAAGGCGGTATTGCTTCGTATGTTGGTTATTTAAATCGAGCTCATGAAGTTGTTCAAGAGAAAATATTTTACGTTGAAAAAGAATTAGACAATGTTTCAGTTGAAATCGCTGTTCAGTATGCTAATGAATATCGTGAATTAGTTTATTCATTTGCTAATAACATCTACACCATCGAAGGCGGTATGCACATGGTTGGTTTTCGTTCGGCCTTAACCAGGGTGTTAAATAATTACGCTCGAAAGAACAACATCTTAAAAGAAAAAGATCCTAATTTAACCGGTGATGATGTTCGTGAGGGTTTAACAGCGGTTATTTCGGTAAAATTACCAGAGCCACAATTTGAAGGACAGACAAAGGCAAAACTTGGTAATGCCGAAGTTAGAACTGTTGTTGAAACAATTACCAACGATTATCTAGCTGCTTTTTTGGAAGAAAATCCAAAAGAAGCTAAGGCGATTATCGGAAAGTGTTTATTAGCTGCTCAGGCGCGTGTAGCTGCAAAAGCAGCTCGAGATACGGTTTTACGAAAAGGCGTGCTCGATGGTTTTGCTTTACCAGGAAAATTGGCTGACTGTAGTTCTCGTAAACCGGAAGAATCAGAGATATTTATTGTTGAGGGAGATTCGGCTGGTGGTTCAGCTAAACAAGGCCGTGATCGTCATATCCAGGCAATATTGCCGTTGCGCGGTAAAATTTTAAATGTAGAAAAAGCCCGATTGGATAAAATGTTACAAAATAACGAAATTAAATCGTTAATTTTAGCCATGGGAACAAATATTGGCGATCAATTTGATATTAGTCAACTTCGTTATCATAAAATTGTCATCATGACCGATGCTGACGTTGATGGTTCTCATATTAGAACTCTTCTTTTAACTTTGTTCTATCGTCATTTCCCAGACATAATTAACGCTGGTCATTTATACATTGCCATGCCGCCGCTATTTAGAATGCAAAAGGGTAAAGAGGTTCGATATATTTTTAATGAGGCCGAGTTAGAAAAAGTTCAAAAAGAATTTGGCGGTGAAGTGGTGAGTGTTTTTAGTGAAGAATCTGAAGCTAGTACTGAGGCGAATGAAGGTGTAACAGAAATTAAGACGGCGTCCGGTGCGAAAATTATTATTCAACGATACAAAGGTTTGGGTGAAATGAACCCGGAACAACTTTGGGAAACGACTATGGATCCATCACGTCGAGTAGTTAAGCAGGTAACAATTGATGATGCTGCTCAGGCCGACGAAATTTTTGATATCTTAATGGGTAATGAAGTTGCGCCACGCCGACGCTTTATTCAAACCAACGCGGCTAGTGTAAAGAATCTTGATATTTAGGCTAATATTAGGTAAATTATTAAACATTTCCAGTACCGTTTTATTGACGAATAACAAAACGGTGCTGGACTTGCTTTTTTTTAATTAATTTGGTATAGTCCTGTTAGCTTCTTTTGGGAGCTGTTTTTAAAACCTATAACATATTTAACTATATGGTCGACAAAATTACGACCTATTTCAAAGAAAGTTACGCTGAATTGCGTAAAGTTAGTTGGCCAAGTCGCCAAGAAGCGGTAAAACATACCATTGCGGTTATTATATTTTGTCTAGTATTAGCCGTATTTTTAGGTATAATTGATTTTGGTTTGAGTTGGTTATTACAACGTTTTGTTTACTAATTAACAAAAACATAATCCAAAGAAAAATATGCCAAAACAAACAAGTTTCCAAGGAAGACGTTGGTACGCAATTCACACCTATTCTGGTTATGAAGAAAATGTGATGCGTAATTTAAAACAACGTATTGATTCTATGGACATGCAAGATAAAATTTTTGATGTTATTGTTCCAACTGAATCAAAGATTAAAATTAGAAATGGTAAACGACAATTAATCAGAGAAAAAATATTTCCTGGTTATGTTTTAGTAAATATGATTGTAACCGATGATTCTTGGTATGTGGTTAGAAATACCCCAAACGTTACTGGTTTCATTGGTGCGGGTAACACCCCAACTCCATTAGCAGAATCAGAGGTTAAAGAGTTGCAACGTCGAATGGGTGTTGAGGAACCGACTTACAACGTTGATGTTACGGTTGGTCAACCAGTTAGAATTGTTGATGGACCATTTAAGGACTTTGAGGGTAAAGTTGCAGAAATTGATGAAGCTAGAGGTAAAATCAAAGTTCTCGTTTCTATGTTCGGCCGTGAAACACCGGTAGAGCTAGATTCGTTACAAATTAAGAAACTTTAATTAGCAACGCTTCTTTGCTAGATAAGTTATTTATTTAAATTTAAAGATATGCCAAAGAATATTAAAACAATTATCAAATTGCAGATTAAAGCAGCAGCGGCTAATCCAGCGCCTCCAGTTGGTCCGGCGCTTGGTCAACATGGTTTAAACATTCAAGAGTTTTGTACAAAATTCAACGATGCTACCAAGGATAGAGTTGGTGATGTTGTTCCAGTTGAAATTACTGTTTATGAAGATCGTACTTACGATTTTAAATTAAAAACTTCACCTTCTTCACAGCTAATTTTGAAAGCTATTGGTGCACAAAAAGGTTCCGGAAAACCAAACACTGCTAAAATCGGCACATTAACTCGTGATCAGGTTAAGAAAATTGCTGAGACAAAAATGCCTGATTTGAATGCTAATGATATTGAAG
>CAZAXS010000050.1:0-3892 GCA_964489205.1 uncultured Gammaproteobacteria bacterium | reverse complement strand
GGAATATAGTTCATAAAATTTTAAAAATAAATTTATTTTTTGGAATAAAATTCGATAATCATTTTCATATCAAAAGGCAATGGAGTATCGTCTTTTGCTGGTAAAGAAAGAATTTTACCAGAAACTGATTTAGCATCTAAATTCAACCAAATTGGTGTAGTTACTTTTTCAAGTTTAGGAATCATTGTTGTCCAGTGAGAGCTTTTTAACTTACTTTCTTTAATAGTTATCACATCACCTACTTCAACTTGGTAACTTGGAATATCTACTTTTTTGCCATTTACACAGATGTGACCATGATTAGTTAGCTGTCTGGCTTGTTGTCTAGTATTAGCAAAGCCCAAACGATAAACAACGTTATCTAAACGACATTCTAATAATTTAATAAAATTAGTAGCGCTATCACCTTTTTTAGTTGTAGCTAATTTATAATAATTAGAAAATTGTTTTTCTAAAATTCCATAAAGTTTTTTAGCAATTTGTTTTTCACGTAATTGTTTTCCGTAGGTTGAAACTTTAGCCATTCTTTGAGATGGTCCGTGAATGCCTGGAGCGTATGGACGACGATCAAAAGATTTACTAATACCTTCAAATAATTTGACGCCCAAACGACGTGCTTGTTTTGCTCTTGGTTCTCTATTTCTTGCCATATCGATTTAAATTAGACACGACGTGGTCGTGGTGGACGACAGCCGTTGTGTGGAATTGGGGTTATATCTTTAATAGTAACTACATGTAAACCACTACCATGTAAAGCTCTAACAGCTGCTTCACGTCCAGCACCAATACCTTTAACAATCACATCAACTTCTTTTAATTGTGCGTCAACAGCTTTTGTAACCGCATCTTTAACAATCACACCAGCAGCATACGGAGTTGATTTTTTAGCACCTTTAAAACCGCAAACACCTGCTGAAGACCAGGAAACAACATTGCCTTCTGTGTCGGTTAGTGTAACGATTGTGTTGTTGTAGGATGCATGAATGTGAGCAATTCCGTGTTTAACCACTTTTTTACTGCGCTTTTTCTTGCGTACAACTGTCTTTGCTTTAGATTTTGTAGTAGTTGCCATAATAAATTAAGTAATTCAAGAATCAAATTGATTAAGTTTTTGCATCAGCCTTTTTCTTACCACTGGTAGCGGTTGCGCGAACATTACCACGAACGGTGCGAGAGTTTGTTTTTGTTCTTTGACCATTAACAGGTAAACGTTTTGCGTGTCTACTTCCTCGATAACAACGAATTTCTTTTAAGCGCTTAACGTTTAAAAGAACTTCACGCTTTAAATCGCCTTCTAATTTATAATTTTTTTCAATATAATTTCTTAACTTTGTAATTTCATCTTCAGTTAAGTTTTTTGTTCTTGTATCTGGGTTAATCCCAGTATTCTTTAAAATTGTTGAGATTCGGGTAATACCAAGTCCGTAAATAGCTAATAAAGCAGCTTCGATGCGCTTTTCGTTTGGTAAGTTAACACTTTGAATTCTTACAGCCATAAATAATATTTTAACCTTGACGTTGTTTATGCTTTGGATTAACACAAAGACATACGACTCTGCCTTTTCGGCGGGTTACTTTGCAGTCGCGGCAAATTGTTTTAACTGATGCTCTAACTTTCATATATAACAAATGTAATTCTTCCTTTAGTTAAGTCGTATGGTGTCATTTCAACTCTAACCTTATCACCTGGTAAAACTTTAATTTTATGCATTTTCATTTTACCGGATAAGTGAGCGTGAACTTCTTGACCATTTTCCAAGACCACTTTAAAGCTTGCACCAGGAAGAGCTTCTAAAACTTTACCAACTACTTCCAGGAAGCCTTTTCTATTTATTCGAGGATTTGTATCCATGTTGATTAATATGGTCTTTTATCGATTGTTAACTGGGGTTAAATTATACGGGTATTTTAGTTTTTGTCAAGTTAACGGATAAAAGATGATAAATGCTAATATTAGGTTAAAATGGCTTTTATTCGTCTAACCCCTGACGAAGACGCCTCTTCTTTTATAATTTTAAATATCCCCAATTCGTTGGTGTTGTTAACATGAGGACCGCCACAAATTTCTTTTGAAAAATCACCAACTGAGTAAACTTTAACAACTTCACCATATTTATCACCAAACAAACCAACAGCACCTTGTTCTCTTGCTTGTTCGGGCGTCATCTCTTCATATGACACTGTCATACCTTGGCTTATTGTATTATTTACAATATCCTCAACCTGTTTAATTTGCTCCGGTGTCATTTTTTCACCATGACTAAAATCAAAGCGCATACGTTCATCGGTAATATTACTGCCTTTTTGTTGAACATGATCACCTAAAACCATTTTTAAGGCTTTGTGTAATAAATGAGTAGCGGTGTGGTATTTGGTTGTTTGTTCAGTATGACCAGATAACCCGCCTTTAAACATGCCAGCCGAAGCAGTGCGTGAAAGCTCTTGATGTTTTAAAAACTCATTGTTAAAAACTTCAACATCAACTCTTTTATTTACTTCTTTTGCCAAATCTAAGGTCATCTCTAATGGGAAACCGTAGGTACTATAAAGGGTAAAAGCGTTTTGACCGCTTATAATCTCACCCCCCTCATTGATAGATTTAAAAAATTTTAAACCTTTTTCTAGCGACAAACTAAACAACCTATCTTCTTCTAAAATTGCACTAACAACATTTTCCTGATTACGTTTTAATTCCGGGTAAATGTCGTCATAATTAACTAACAAGGCATTGTAAAAATCGTTAACAAACTCATGGGTTAACTCACCCTGCAAGTTTTTTACGTTTCTAATGGCTCGACGTAATAACTTTCTTACCACGTAACCTTGATTAACATTTGAAGGTCTAATTCCAGAATCATCAGCCATGATAAAAATGGAAGTTCTTAGATGATCGATAACAATTCTTTTTGCCGTTTCATTATCTAGTGAGCAATAATTATTTATAACTTCAAACAACGGTTGAAACAATTCTGTCTCGTAAACATTATTTTTTCCCTGTAAAACCGCTGTAGCTCGTTCCAAACCAAAACCAGTGTCAACATTTTGCTGTTTTAGTGGTTCGTATTTGCCATCGTCTGTGCGTACATACTGCATAAATACGTCATTCCAGATTTCTACCCAACGTTTATCGTTAGTATCAAACTCTTTCGGGGCTGGTTCGTTACCAGTCCAATAAAACATTTCAGTATCAGGGCCCTGTGGTCCTGGATTTTTACCGCCTGCCGGCCACCAGTTATCTTCTTTACCAAGTCGAGCGATCCTTTCCTCGCTAATTCCTAAGCTTAACCAGATATCATGCGATTCTTTATCAAAAGGACAATCATCGTCACCAGCAAAAACTGTCACCGCTAAATTATTTACATCTAAACCCAAGTATTTTTCATTGGTTAAAAATTCAAAACTCCATTTTATTGCTTCTTCTTTCCAATAATCACCCAAACTCCAATTACCTAACATTTCGAAAAAAGTTAAGTGAGTGTTATCGCCAACATCGTCTATATCACCTGTTCTAACGCATTTTTGTGCATCCGTGAGTCTGGTTCCGGCTGGATGTTTTTCACCGAGCAAAAAAGGAACCAAGGGATGCATTCCGGCTGTTGTAAATAAAACTGACGGATCATTTTCTGGTAATAATGAAGCCGAAGGAATAACAGAATGCCCCTTATCTTTGAAAAAACTTAAATATAATTGTCTTATCTGCTTAGCTTGCATATTTTTTAGTTTATCTAAATGGACCAAAGTGTGCTAAACAAAAAATAATTAACGAGATTCCGATTTGACCAACCATATACCATGCATTGTGAAACCAATTAAAGCCCAATGGTAAAACCTTTGAACTAAACGGATAAAATGGTTTTACAGCGTACTTTCCTGAGTGTGTGAATAAATCAAC
>CAZAXS010000049.1:0-3946 GCA_964489205.1 uncultured Gammaproteobacteria bacterium | reverse complement strand
GAATGTAAAGAAAAAAGTAGAAAAGTAGAAAATAGTGAGATGCTGGCGGCGCCAACTGCTCCAAATTTAGGTAAAAATATCAAATTTAATCCAACACTGGTTAACATAGTAATTACCACATTTCTAGTATTTGCCGTTTGTTTTCTGGTTGCATTTAACCAAGCTCCTAATGGGAAGGTAGAAAATAACATTGGTAGCGACAAAAACAAAATCATTAATGGTTTAATAGCTCCATTAAATTGAGTTCCATAAACAGTTGTTATCAAGTCTTCGGCGAAAACAAAAGCCACAACCGCTAAAGGTAAGCCCAAAGATAATACATATTTTAAGCTGGTTGTAAGTAATTTATATAAACGTTGATTGTCGTTTTCTGCACAGGCGTTACTCATGGCCGGATAGACGCCGGCCATTGCCGCTAAAGGTATAAATTGTAAAGCAAAAGTAGCTTTATAGGCCAAACCGTAATAGCCTAATTGACTAGCTGATGATAAAAATCTAATTAAAATTGTGTCTGCATAACCATAAATTTTGTTACTGACACTAGCGACAGCAAATGGTCCAACCAAGTTAACCAATTCTTTTGTATTAATGTTTATTTTAGAATCTAAATTAATTCTTTTTACAGCGGTATAACCATAAATAAAGCTTAACCAACTACCAACAACCAAGGACGTGGCCAGTAATCTAAGATCTTGAGTATAGATAACTACTAAGACTCCAAGTACAGCAGAAATTAATGGCGACACAATTGCCATTAAACTCTCGGTAGATAGTTTTTGCAACCCTCTTAAAACAGAAAAATAAACATTAGCAAAGGTGTCGCCTATCATGCTTATGCCTGCTAGTAAAATTATTGTTTTAATATAGTTATCAGATTCAACGAATAAACAAAATAAAATTATTCCAATGAATGTTATAACTGATAAATATCTTTTTAGTTTATTTGTAACCTTAATTAATGGTAGAGTTTTACTTTGGTCAGCAGCTACTTCACGTGTGATAACATTGTTAATTCCAAAATCAGTAAAAATTACAGCGGTAGCTAAAATTGACAAGCTATAACTGTAAATACCTAGTTTTTCTGGTCCAAGTATAATCGCTAAATATGAAAAATAAACAAAAGATATAATTTTTTGTACGACTAGAGCAACAGTATAAATTGTGGCGTTTTTTGCGGTTTTTCCTAACGACATGGTCTAAATTATAGCAGAACTAAGATATTGTTTTTATATTGACAAGTTATGTTAATATTATTTTAATAAAAAACGCTAACATATGTCAGCGTTTAAAATTTAAAAAAATGGAGATATTGCAAAGCACAGTACAAGCCCAGCGTAAACACCGGCGACAACATCATCAAGCATTATATTCATTGGGGTGGGAGTTGCATCAAAATAACAAGCTGGCCATATTTTAAAAATATCAAAGAATCTAAATAAAATAAAAGCCAAAATGTACCAAAAAATTATCGGGATATCAATGGATTTCAGGTCGAAAATTACCATCGGAAAACAAGTAATAAGCATGCCCAGTGTTTCGTCAATAACAATCTGGTTTAAATCGTGACTCCTTACCTTGCCCTGCCAATCGGTCGATGGGCCAATTATTCTTTCGGCATCTTCAATAACCAGTAAACCAAGTATAAAAATAAATAAACTGGTTAAAAGAAAAATAATCAAACCCAAACCAATGTGAAAAAAACTTTTATTGTCAGTGAAAATAAAAAAATACTCACTGGAAATGGTTACTACTAAGTAACAGAATGGCAAAGAAAAAAAGGTTCCATATGTTCCTGCGAAACCACGAACAAATTTTGGTGGCGGAATTAAGCTTGAGCCAAACCATGTCGCAATAACAAGAAACATCATTTCTTTTAAGTTTTTTGGCTTACTCAATATTGTAATCTCCTTATATATGTGAAATGAACTGATTTATATGATAGTATTACTAACAAATTAATGGTTGTCAAATAAAAAAAACCGAGTTTGACTCGGTTTTTTGAAATATTAGATTAACGTTTGCTCCATTGTGGTGCCTTACGTGCCTTCTTTAAGCCTGGTTTCTTTCTTTCTTTTGAACGTGAGTCACGTGTCATTAACCCCTCAGCTCTTAATGCTGGTTTATTATTTTCATCCATTTTTACTAAAGCTCGTGCAATAGCTAGGGATACAGCCTCAGCCTGTGAATGAATTCCACCGCCAGAAACCTTAACACTAACTTTAGCTGGATCTTGATTTAAAATTGTTAATGCTGAGGTTGCTTTTGCAACATCTTGAGGATCTTGAAAATATTCATTAACGTCTTTATCATTAACAGTCATCGCTTTAAATCCTTCACGCTTATTTAAATAAAAACGTGCTCGAGCGATAGATGTCTTTCGTCTGCCAACGGCATTGATATAGCTTCCAATCTTTTCAGTCATATTAATTAAGCTTTAAAGGTTAAACGTTTCAAACGAGCCGGTCTTAACTTGTTATCAGGAATCATTGTTTTAACAATTTCTTTAAATAATTTTCCTGGATCACTTTCCATTCTTTTTGCTAAAGCTGTCTTTTTTAATCCACCTGGATGACCGCTAGCCTTGTAATAAAATTTATCGGTTAACTTTTTACCAGTAAATGACAAATCTTTAACATTACTAATAACAACAGCGTCACCACCGTCAATATGTGGTTCGTAAGTAGGTTTGTGCTTACCGATCAATAAAGTAGCGACTTTTGTAGCAAGGCGACCTGCAATTTGACCTTTGGCGTCTATATTATGAGTTTCTCTAATAATTGCTTTCATATCTTTAATTTACTAATTCTATTTGTGCCATAGCAGCGCCGTCACCATTTCTGGCTCCTAATTTAATTATACGGGAATAACCGCCTTTACGATCTTGGTAGCGCTTACCCAAGACATCAAACAACTTTTGTACTGATTTTTTTGTTTGTAAGGTTGCTAAAGCTAAGCGTCTATTGGCTAAAGTATCAGTTTTACCTTTTGTAATAATTTTATCTAGGGCAGGTCTAATAGCCTTAGCTTTTGCTTCGGTTGTGATAATTTTTTCATAAACAATAACCGCAGTTAAAAGTTGGCTAATTAGCGCTTTTCTAGGAGCTGCTTTTCTGTCCAAAGTAATTTTTCGTTTCAAGTGTCGCATAAATACTATTTAGTCTTACGTCCGCGCTTTTTTGGCGCTGACTCTTCTTGTTCTAAAGACTCGTCTTCAACAACTTCTTCAGCTGGAGTTTCCTCTTCAGAAGCAATTTCTTGATTAGAATTAAATAATGAAAAATGTTTAACTAAAATATCGGCTGCAACTTTAACCGCTTCACTTCCCTTTATAGAGCCATCAGTTACAACTGATAAAGTTAATTTGTCATAGTTGGTCATATCGCCAACACGAACGTTTTCCAAATTGATACCAACATTAACAATCGGTGAAAACAAAGAATCAACCATTATTTCACCAACATCCATTTTTTCTTTTTCTCTTTCTTCAACAGTTATATAACCAAAACCTTGTTTAACTTTAAATTCAATATGGATTTCGGCAGATTTGTTGGTTAATGTACAGATTACTTGTTCTGGATTTACAACTTCCGCGTTAGAGTTTTTTTCAATATCAGCTCCAGTTACAACTTTATCGCCTTTTGCAGACAAAGTTACTGTTACTGGTTCATCGGAATAAACTTTAAAGCGTAATTTTTTAATATTTAAAATCATTTCAACTACATCCTCTTTTACGTTATCAATGCTTGAAAATTCATGTAACACACCTCTAACCTTAAAAGAAGTAACCGCTGCGCCAGGAATTGATGACAATAAAACACGGCGGATAGCATTGCCAACAGTAGTGCCATAACCAGGGTAGCATGGTTCAATAATTATCACGCTGTTTTTATCATCTATATCAGCAACGTTTATATTTGATGGCAATGGAATATAGTTCATAAAATAT
>CAZAXS010000048.1:0-3958 GCA_964489205.1 uncultured Gammaproteobacteria bacterium | reverse complement strand
TTACCAGATTTATCATTATAATATGGGCCAAAAAGCACAAAGGAGAAATCCAAGAAGCCAACCCTATCGAACGCCAAGCCGACTAAAAGTACGCATTGGCAATCGCAGACCAAAATCGAGCTAAGCTCGATTTTTTGCTGGATAGCGGTTAATTTGTTAAAATTGCCATACATTTTTATATATTTATGGACGACATTATTGTTTTAGACTTAGAAACTCAAAAGAGTTTTGATGAAGTTGGTGGCCATGATCACGCCGACAAATTACTAATTTCTGTTTGCGTTATTTATTCCTATAACGACGACAAATATTACGACTACCGCGAAAATCAGTTGAAAGAATTGGGTGAAAAATTAAAAACCGCCAAATTAATCGTTGGTTTTAACAGTAAACATTTTGACTTTACCGTTTTACAACCTTATCTTGATTATGATTTAAAAACCCTACCGCATTTAGACATCTTAGAAGAGGTTACAAAAACCTTGGGTCATAGATTAAAACTTGATAGCATCGCTCATTCCACCTTAGGCGCGGGTAAAAGCGGTGATGGTTTAGACGCTATTTGGTATTTTAAAAATAATGATTGGGAAAAATTAACTCGTTATTGTACCGACGATGTTCGAGTAACTATGGAAGTTTATCAGTATGCAAAAAATCATGGTTTTTTGTGGTTTAATCAAGCAGGAACATTAACAAAAATACCAACCAACTGGACTGAAGGCGAAACCGTTACAAACTTAGTTAATAAATCCTTAACTGGTGGCAATCAAATTGAAATTCAATACTTACAACCAAACGGCCAACCAAAAATTAAACAAACAATCGATGTAAAAAGTATAAATGGTGACCGTGTTCAAGCCTGGTGTCAGGAAACACAGATGTTATCAGTTTATAACTTACCCCAAATTTATTCAGCCAAAATAGTGGGCAAGCAAGAGAATTTTCAAACCACTTTATTTTAAATAACATGAATAAAAAATTGATTATTAAAAAAACTGAAGCTTTTATTAAAAAAACAATTTTTAATAATGAAAGTTGTCACGATTGGTGGCACGTGTATCGTGTTTGGAATTTGGCGAAAAAAATTGCTTCAACGGAAAGGGTTGACGGCTTTGTGGTTGAACTTGGGGCTTTACTTCACGACATCGCTGATGCCAAACTTCATAATGGCGACGAAACTATTGGTCCACGCAAAGCCAGAGAGTTTTTACAATCAGTTAAAGTTGATGAAGAAATAATTAATCACGTTGAAAATATTATCGCTAACATTTCTTTCCGGGGCGAACTTGATGTACAAAAATTTAAATCGCCCGAGCTTAGCGTTATTCAAGACGCTGATCGTTTAGACGCTATTGGTGCTATAGGCATTGCTCGAACTTTTAGTTTTGGTGGTTATAAAAATAGGTCAATTTTTGACCCAAAAATAAAACCGAGATTTAAAATGAACAAAAACCAATATATAAACCATCAAGGCACGACTATTAATCATTTTTACGAAAAACTGCTTTTACTAAAAGACAAAATGAACACAGCAACTGGAAAAAAACTAGCTCAACACAGACACAAAATATTAGAAAACTTTCTAAAAGATTTTTTTGCTGAATGGCGTGCAATAAAATAGTATAAATATATAGTATAAAAAATATGAACAAACCCACCGTTATTAACCAAAAAAAATATTCAAGCGACAGATATTATTCGCGTTATGATTTTTTGCTAAAACACTATAAAGCTGGGAATATTTTGGATGTCGGTAATCTTGGTGGTGTTTTTGGTGAGGGTAAATCCAATTCTTTTTATCAACAATTTTTGTCCGATGTAAAAGATAGTACTGTTTATGGTTTTGATTTATTTGAGCCGAAAAATAAAAACGACTACCCGAATCAAAAACAAGGTAACTTAGAAAATGAATTGCCTTATGCAGATAATTTTTTTGATACCGTTTACTTGGGGGAAATTATTGAACATTTGAGTGACTTTAAAACGGCATTAGCCGAAATAAAAAGAGTTTTAAAAACTGATGGTGTTTTAATTATAGACACACCTAATCCTTATTGTTTTTCTAGAATTGCTAAATGGTTAATCCAACGAGAAGAAAATTTGGGCGACCCAACTCATTTAGTTTTCTTCACACCCGCATCTTTGGTGGCCACTCTTGAAAAAAATGGTTTTACTGTTGAAATAATGTCAGAAAAATCACCAACTAGTTACAAATATTTTCCACATTTCCTAACCAAAGGCCTAGGAACTCATTTACTCCTGTCGGCTAGAAAATAAAGTAGCGCTTTGTCTATTGCGTTCACAAAAGTAAACCTCGTGCCATAACAAGAAAAAGTTACGTTAAAAAATAACGGGTATATCTATATAGTCCCACTAGACCCCGCATCAAGTGCGGGGATGGAGCGGGACAAAAAACGGGGTGGAAAAACTATTTATTGCATCACTTTTTGAAAAGTGGTAGGTTTTAGGTAAATTAAAACTAAATATGAAAGATGTGTTTTTAATATCAGGATACGGAATTCCAAAAAATATTCTAAAAGATGAGAATTATAATTTTTATTTAAAACTTGTATTCAATAAAATATACGAGTTAACAACAAGTAGTAAAAATAAGTGGCCAATAGTAATTACTTGTGGTGGAAAAACCGATATGTTTAAGCCATATAAACGTACCGAGGCCGACGAAATGCTAAGGTTATTAAAAAGTTTTATTAAAGAAAGAAAGTTCTTAAAACCAATAACTAAAAATTGGCTCTTTATCGCTGAAAATAAGTCGCTTTCAACGATAGAAAACTTATTAAACAGCAACGGGTTGATTAAAAATAGAAAAATAAAAAAGGCAAATGTTTTTATCTTTTGCGAACAAACACGGGAGAAACGCATCAAGATTTTAGCAAAAAAGACTCTTTATAAAAATTACAAAATTAAGATTTTACCCATTGATTTTGATGTTTCAAAAAACAGATACCTGTCACCTGATTTTCTTAATAAGAAAGAAAAGGTGGAACTCAAACATTCATTATGGGCATTAAAAAGTCCTACAAACCTTAAAAAGCACCGTGAAGTATTTGAAGAAAAAATTGAATTTTTAAGAAAGGCTGGCAACAAAACACATACTAATGCCGTAAGAGAGTGGTGGGAAAAAAAGCTTAACGAACTTTGTGATTAAAAATAGCTTCTTTATTGCATCGCTTTTTGAAAAGTGGTAGGTTTTGGATATTAGGGCAAACGTTTTTTAATACAAAGACATGAGTATGAAAACTAAGCAAAATAACTATGCCTACATTGATAGTCAAAATCTTAACCTTGGCATTCAAAGCATGGGTTGGAAGCTTGATTTCCAAAAATTCTTTTGTTACTTAAAAGAAAAATATTCAGTGACAGTGGCCTACATTTTTATAGGTTACATAGCTGAAAACCAGCCAATCTACACAGCCCTTCAAAAGAAGGGTTTTGTTCTTATATTTAAACCAGTTATACCAAACAAAGATGGAAAACTAAAAGGAAATATCGATGCAGATCTTGTGTTGCAAACCATGATCGACTTCAACAAAAACAAGTTTGACACGGCGGTTATCGTGACTAGTGATGGGGATTTTTATTCATTAGTTGATTATCTTTACGAGAACAAAAAACTTAAAACGGTAATGAGTCCGTACAATGAAACTTGTTCCTCGCTTTTAAAAAAATCATCAAAAGAAAAACTAATATACATGGCTAATCTAAGGCAAAAACTGGAGTACAAAAAGAAAAACACCGCTTAAGGACGGAACCATTAAGAGGTGCTTTTCATGTATATTACAAATTTAATATAGCACAAGTAACACAGGCGTCAAGCTACGTTTTATTGCATCACCTTTTGAAAAGTGGTAGGTTTTAAGCGGATCTACACTGGCTTAACACCATAATCAAATACAAATTAATTAATCGTACTTTTTGTATAATATTAGTATTTTTA
>CAZAXS010000047.1:0-3995 GCA_964489205.1 uncultured Gammaproteobacteria bacterium | reverse complement strand
TAGTGTGCGAAAATGATTTATAAAATAGCATTTTTTTAATATATTGTCAATTGACCGTAATGGTTCAATACCTTGGAACCACTTTAAGGTTTAATATAGATAACATATGTCATATTCATTAAATCCTAATCTGCCAAAGGTTAGATACCAAGCAGTAACTATGGTTAGACAAGGAAAGAGTATTCGAGAAGTGGCTAGATACTTTGGTTACAGTCATAGCGCTGTAGTTAAATGGGTAAATAAAGCTGGTAAGTTTAATTTTTCTGGTGAGATCAAGACAAAGTCGTCTCGTCCAAAGACAAGTCCTAGTGCTTTAAATAAAGATTTGGTTGTAGAAATAATCAATACCAGATTATCAAGAAGAAGGTGTTCAGAGCATGTTCATAGAGAACTAGTTAATAAAGGACTAGTGGTTAGTATAAGTTCGGTCAAAAGAACTTTGGATAGATGTAATCTGTTAAGAAAGAGATCTCCTTGGAAAAGACCTCATGACTATACTTTGAGACCAGAAGCCAGTAAAACTGGGGATTTAGCACAAATAGACACTATTCACATTATGACCAGTGATGTAAGTAGAATCTATGTCTATACCCTAATAGATTTGTATTCCAGATGGGCTTATGCAGAAGTAGTAGAAAAGATTGGTGCTAGTGAAAGTGTTAGATTTATCTGTAGAGCACAAAGTAACGCACCATTTAAATTTAAGATGGTACAGTCAGATAATGGTAGTGAGTTTTCTACATGGTTTACTCATGGGTTAAAAACTATGGGTATCAGCCATAGACACTCTAGAGTAAGAAGGTCTAATGATAACGCTCACATAGAGAGGTTTAACAGAACGATACAGGAAGAGTGTCTAGACAACATTCCAAACAAGATACCTAGATTTAAAGTAGCTATTAAAGACTATCTAGATTATTACAATAATCACAGAACTCACATGGGAATTAACTACAAAATACCATGTCAACTGGTTCCAAGGTCTTGATTATTTAACGTAACAGCTAAAATTTGCTAAAAAATATTTCAGTTATCACAAAAACCAAATATAGAGCTAAAAGTAAAAACCCTTCTTGTTTACTTATCTCTTTTCCGCTTTTCATAAATCTAAATAGTATAAAAGTCGATAACAACATAAAGCCACCGGTAATGAAAACTAGTTTTTGCGGAAAAACAAAAGGTGTAACAACTGCTAAAATTCCAACTACTATCGTAGCATCAGCTGTGACCGTGCCCAATATATCACCGATAGCCAAAGAATCGTGGTTTCTACGAGCCGCTTTTAATGAAAACATTAATTCAGGCAAAGTCGTACCAATGGCTACTAAAAACATTCCAATAAAAAGTGGACTAATTTTAAGATCACTTGCTAAATATACAGCATAATCTACCGTCAACTTTGCCGATAAAAGCAAGGCGGACATACTAACAATTAGCAAAATTAAACTTTTAATATGAAATTTTCTTTCGATTGATTTTATCTCTGAGGCGGAACCCCTAAGAGTTATATAATAAAAAACAAATCCCGCCACCAACAGAACCATACCTTCAAGTCTGGTAAAAGAACCGTCGGCACCCAAAAGTAGTGGCACTATCATGATTGCTATTTGTAACCAAGCATTTTTTATTATCTTACTTTCAATTTTAAGTGAACGTCCCGAAAAAAAGACAATCATCGCAATAACAAAGGTTAAATCAGCCACGTTAGAACCAAATAAAGTCCCTAAACCTAATTCAGGCACGCCGTCTAATGCCGCGGTAATAGAAATAAAAGCTTCGGGTAAAATCGAAATTATGGCCACGATAATATAACCAACCACAAATTTTGATAGGTTTAAACTTTCTGCAATCATGGTTGAGTATTTTATTGACCAATCTGCTGTCTTAATAAGACAAAACAGGAAGATTGCAAATAATATAAAATTAATCAACATGGTTATAATTATACCATACTAAATTTTTCGACTATCGTAGGCCCAATGAAGAACCGCTTGACGTTGCCGACGACGACAACCTAAATCACCTGTTTTACAATATTTTTTAATTTGGGCAATGTGTCGTTGAATTGCTTTCCACCTTTTAATTTGTCGTTCATCTTCACCGGGAATTCTTCTACCCAGATAATAGCGACAGTACCACTGAAACCAACCACGAGGATCTTCCGGGTAAATCCAATCTTTTGCTCGCCAAACTGACAAGGGTTGACTAGCATTTATTTTAAAATAATTCAATTGAGGATCGTGTTTACTAGAACATAACTTTGCCTTTTTAAACCAATCTAAGGGGAATTCTTTTTGACAATCGGTCATATATTTTCCACCAAAAACCCCCAAAGCTAACATTTGTTTAGGTGTTAACTGCGGTTTAAAATCGGGGTTAAAATTTTTACCCATTGGTTCAGATAAATAGTAACGATAATTTTTTTGCATTTTATCGTTAACCACAACCAACTTTTTAGGCATATTTTTTTGTGATCATTTCCGAAGCAATTCTACCAGACTCAACTATGGTTGGCAGACCACTGCCCGGGTGTGTTCCGCCACCAACTAAATATAAATTATCAATATCATTAAATCGATTATGAGGGCGCATGTATAGCATCTGCCCCAAATTATGTGCCAAGTTAAAAGTCGCACCTTTATAAACTGAATAGTTACTTTGCCAATCTTCTGGTGTAATAACTTTCTCTACTTCAATTTGTTCTTCAATATCCTCCAAACCTTTTATACTTTTTATTTTATTTATAATTAAATTTCTAAAACTATTTTTTTCTTTTTGCCAATCAATTTTAGCTGATAAATTGGAAATTGGTACCAACACATAAACTGCCGACTTTCCCGCTGGAGCTAATGATTTATCAGTCACCACCGGATTATGGATGTAAAAAGACGGATCTTGTGGTAATTCTTTGCTAATAAAAATTTGATCAACATTTTTTTTGTATTCAGTGGAAAAGAAAATATTATGATGCGGTAAGTCATAAATCTTTTTTAACCCCAAATAGATCATAAAGGTTGAGCAAGAGTACTTTGAATTTTCTAATTTTGAATCACTGTAACTTGGACGATATTTTTCCTCAATTAATTCAGTCATGCCGTAAGCAAAATCTTCGTTCATAATAAACTCATCCGCTTCAACAACGCTACCGTCGTTTAAAGTAACGCTAGTTATTTTTTTGTTTTCAACATTAACTTTACTAACCTTTGTGTTTAAAATAATCTTAGCACCATTTTCTTGAGCTACTTTTGCCATAGCTTCGGAAATTTTATGAACCCCACCTAATGGATGCCAAACACCAAAAGCATGTTCAACATAAGACAAAATACTAAATGCACCCGGACACTGCCAAGCCGACATGCCCAGGTACTTCGCCTGAAAAGCCATAGCAATACGCATGTCTTCGTTTTTAAAATACTTTTTTAAAACACCATGAACCGATAAATGATTTTGCATGTAAAAAACCGCGCGTAAAAGTTTGAGTCTAAAATAATGCCACCAACGATGGTAAGGAATGGTTAAGCAGGCATAGGTTGTTATAAATTTTTTTTCGTGTTTTTTAAGAAAATTATCGTAACCAACAACATCTTCCGGAAACAATCTTTGAATTTCTTGTTTTATCTTTTCTTTGTCAAAATAAATTTTAAAATTTCTACCATCAGCATAATGCAAACTATACATTAATTCCAACAAACGCATATCAAGATAATCGTTCACATTTTTTCCAGCCAATTCAAAAACTTCTTTAAAAACATCGGGTAACATAACAAAGGTTGGTCCTAGTTCAAAAGTAAAATCACCCAATTTTAAAGCTGAATTACGACCACCAACTCTGGATAATTTTTCATAGACAGTAACGTCGTGGCCCTTGGATGATAAAATCATAGCCGAAGCTAAGCCACCAGGACCAGCGCCAATAATAACGATTTTTTTCTTATTCATATGTTTATTATTTTATCACTTTTTAAAATTATTCAAAAATACAGTTTTTTAGCTAA
>CAZAXS010000046.1:2993-4147 GCA_964489205.1 uncultured Gammaproteobacteria bacterium | reverse complement strand
ATGTCTGATAATTTATTTTCCGCTTGTTTACCAGTTAAACCTAAAGCCGTAACATCAATTAACAATAAGTGATTATCCGTTCCACCAGTTACTAATTTAAAGTTACTTTGATTAAAAACGTTGGCCAAGGTTTTACAGTTGTTAATTATTTGTTGCCCGTAAGTTTTAAATTCTGGTTGTGACGCTTCATGCAGGGCCACAGCAATAGCAGCCGTTTGGTGATTATGTGGTCCCCCTTGTAAGCCCGGAAAAATAGCGCGATCTATTAAGGTTGGTAGATGATCTTTATCAACTTCACAAGCTTTAGTTGGTTCAGACGGCAAACCATTACACAAAATCATTGCCCCTCGAGGACCGCGTAATGTTTTATGCGTAGTGGTGGTAACAACATCAGCCACACCACAAGGATTAGGATGAACACCGGCAGCTACTAATCCGGCCACATGCGCCATATCCACCAATAACCAAGCACCAACCTCGTCGGCAATGGCTCTAAACTTCTGCCAATCAATAATACGCGGGTAAGCACTAGCGCCAGCTATAATCATTTTTGGTTTTACTTCTTTAGCTTGTTGTAAAATCGCCTTAAAATCCAACCAACCATCAGCGCCAGTTTTATAACCAACCGCATTAAACCATTTACCAGAAAAACTCACCTTGGCCCCATGAGTTAAGTGTCCACCAAAAGCAATGTCTTGGCCCATAATCGTATCGCCAGGCTTAAGCAATGCCGAATAAACAGCTAAATTTGCCGGTGAACCAGAATATGGCTGAACATTGGCATGAGTTACACCAAATAAGCTTTTTGCCCTAATCCTAGCCAATTCTTCAATTTTATCCACCACTTCGCAACCACCGTAATAACGCTTTCCTGGGTAACCCTCGCTGTATTTGTTAGTTAAAACTGTACCCAAAGCTTCAATAACCGCCTGAGAAACAAAATTTTCCGACGGGATCATTTCTAATCCATTTTTTTGTCGATTAACTTCTTCATTGATTAGATTATAAACCTCTAAATCGTCGTTTTTTAAGCTGTTGTTTAATGACATATAATTTTGGGTGACTAGTTTGCCTTCTACCTCAGAGAGGATTCAGCGTAACTAGTATAGCCAATAATTAACAAAAAAACTACAATGATTGTATATGAGTAATAT
>CAZAXS010000046.1:0-2893 GCA_964489205.1 uncultured Gammaproteobacteria bacterium | reverse complement strand
TCAATAAAATAAAACCTTTAAAAATTGTCGTTGACACTGGTTGTGGTATGAATATTTTATTACTAAAAGATTTGTTTAGTCGTCTTCCAGTTGAAACTTTTTTTGTTAACGAAGAATTAGATCCGTCTTTTAGTAAACGAGCGCCAAATCCATTAGAACCAGGCGCAACTACCTTAGCCAAACAAACATTAATTAATCATCAAGCTGACTTAGGTTTAGTTTACGATGTTGATGGCGACAGATTTTTTATGTTAGACGAACACGGCGAGTTAATAAAAGGCGATATGACCTTAATCATTATCGCTGAATATTTATTAAAAAAGTTTCCGGGCAAAAGCATTGTTCATAATGTTATTTGTTCAAATTCAGTTGCCGAAAAAGTTAAACAACTCGGTGGTACACCGATTCGCTCAAAAGTTGGTTATAAAAATTTATCTGGTGCCATGAAAAATAATAACGGTATTATGAGCGGGGAAGTATCGTCACACTTTGCTTTTTCATTTAGTTGGTTTGCTGACTCAGCCTTTTTAGCCACTTTATTTTCTTTGGAAGCTATTTCAGAAAAAAATAGAACATTATCTCAAATTGTCTCCGAAAACATGACCTGGTTTAGAGCTGACGAAGTAAATGTTAATGTTAACAATCCTCAAGAAATAATTAATCAAGCAAAAACAACCTTTAATGATGGCGTTATCGATGAATTAGACGGTGTTACGGTTGTTTATTCGGACTGGTGGCTTAACATTCGTGCCTCAAACACTGAGCCGTTAATTAGAATAACGGTGGAAACAAAAAATAAAGATGATTTAGAAACAAAAAAACAATTAGTTTTAGAAAAATTAAATCTAAACTAACATCTAGACTCTGGCAACTAATGTTTACACTAGCCCCATCATGCGCTTAACATCAAGTAGTGTTTGATTAGCAACGATTTCCGCTTTTTCTACACCGCTATCTAAGCTTCGTTTGATTTCGGCTTTATCACTAATAATTTCCGCGCGCCTTTTTTGCATCGGTTCAAGAAAAGCGATAATCGCATCAGCAACTTCATTTTTCAAAATAGAATATGATAATGTTTTTTCATTAAAGGCTACTTTTAATTTATTACCAACCTCTGGGTTAAGCGCTTCTAAAATATTAAATAGATTTAAAACCCCAACCGACATATTTGTTCCTGTTGCACCAGTGTCAGTAACCGCTTTCATTACTTTTTTTCTAATAACCTCTGGCTTATCTTGCAAATATATACAATGAGCCGGCCCTAACGATTTACTCATCTTTTTATTTGGATCGGCTAATGAGCGTAGACGAGCTGATTTAGTTACCAACGGATTAACGGCGTAAAAATATTTACCAAATAAGTGATTAAACTTTCTAACAATAACATTGGTTAGTTCCAAGTGTTGCAACTGATCTTCACCAACCGGAACAACAGCCGGTCGATAAAGCAAAATGTCGGCTGCCTGTAAAACTGGATACAATAATAAACCAGCATTAATGTTGTTGACGTTTTGTTTTGATTTGTCCTTAAACTGTGTCATTCTTTGTAATTCAGAAACAGGAATTATAGTGGTTAACAACCAACACAACTCGCTGTGTGCCGAAATTTTTGATTGAGGAAATAAAATAGCTTTATTTGGATCAACGCCACAAGCCATTAAGTCAGCTACCAACGACAAAACATTGTCTTGATATTTTGAAGGATCGTACTTAATAGTAATTGCATGTAAATCAGCAATAAAAAAATAACACTGATAATCGTTTTGGACGTCAACCCAGTTTTTAATCGCGCCTAAGTAGTTTCCTAAATGTAAGTCGCCAGTTGGCTGAATTCCTGAAAGTAGTCTTTTGTTTTCCATATATAATAATATTGTACACACGATTAAGTCGAATGACAATCGCCTAAGTTTTCGTTTTTTTGCAAATTTAAAAGGTTATTTAGGATTATTATTAATTTTAAAATACTGTTATTATGTATTCATATGTATATTGGTTCACATGTTTCTATTGCCGGCGGTTTATTTAACGCCCCAAAAAACTCACAATTGGTTGGTGGTAATATATTTCAGATTTTTAGTCGTTCACCACGTGGCGGACCAGCGCCAGAGATATCAACTGACGTGATCGAAAAATTTAAAAACGCCATGGCTGAAAATAAACAAAATTTATTTTATATACACACGCCATATTATATTAATTTTGGTTCACCAAAAAAATATATTTACGAATCATCAATCAGAATTGTTAGAGAGGAGCTGGAGCGGGCTAGTTTGCTTGGCGGTAAAGCTATTATGACACACTTAGGTAGCGCTGTTGGCAGTCAAAGACAAACTGCATTAAAACAAACGGCCGAAGGCTTAAAACAAACACTCGAAGGTTATAATGGTAGCGCCTTGCTTTTACTAGAAAACGCCGCTGGTAGCGGAGAAATACTAGGCAATACTTTTGAAGAATTAGCTGGACTAATTAATTCTCTGGATAAAAATAAACAAGCAATGGTTGGTGTTTGTTTAGACACTTGTCATGCTTTTGCCTCAGGACACGACCTAAGCAACGCAAATGGTTTGAATAAATTATTAGAAGAATTTGACCGACAAATTGGTTTAGAAAAATTATTAGTTATTCATTTAAACGATTCAAAAACTCCGTTGGGCGACCGCAAAGACAGACACGAACACATTGGCCAGGGTCATATTGGTCTTGAAGGTTTTAAAAATATTATTAATCACCCTAAACTAAAGAAAGTTGATTTTATTTTAGAAACTCCAATTGACGAAAATGGTGATCACGCTGACGACATTAAAACAATAAAATCAATAAAAAAATAATTATGAGTTTAAAAAAAATAATTTTAATTATTTTATTTTGTAGTCCAATTATTGTTCCGGGGGTT
>CAZAXS010000045.1:0-4256 GCA_964489205.1 uncultured Gammaproteobacteria bacterium | reverse complement strand
CTGTCAATCAGCAAAAATTAACCCCGCTAGTTATACCTAGCGGGGCTTTTATTATTTTACAAGAACCATTTTTTTTGTTTGTGCATTCGCGCCAACGACAAGTCGGGCGAAATACATTCCAGAAGCCAATCCACTACCGTCAAAGGTAACCTCATGACTTCCAGAAGAAACGTATCCATTAATTAGTTCAGCTACCTGCTGACCAAGTTGGTTGTAAACGACCAATTGTACCTGAGTACTTACTGGAAGTTCATAACTTATTTTGGTAGTAGGGTTGAACGGGTTAGGATAGTTTTGGTGCAGAACAAAATCATTCGGGATAGCAGATGAAGGTTCATCAACAGAGGTCACTCCGTCGACGCTATAAACGTTAACATAGCAACCAGGTTGATCATTACCAGCAACAACAAGTTCTTTGTTGTTATTCCAAGCAACAGATCTAGCTGATTTCCAACCTTCATTTGTTAGAGTTGTCTCCCAAAGAAGGGTTCCATTAATATCGTATGTTGCAACAAAATTACCCTTTACATTCAAATCAGAACCAGAAACGCCTACAATAGTACAACCACCATTAGGATATAAAGTGATGTTTTTAGGTAAGGACAATGAATCAGAGAGCGCGACAGACGAAGGAACGTAGTTGCTGCTCCACATTTCGTCGCCAGAAAAATTATACGCAGTCACTCTAGTTCTTGGCCTCCAGTTATTGTCAAAAAACAAAGTTACAACATAGACACGATCTGCACTTGACGCAACCCAAGATCTATCAGTATTATTATAAGTTTTTTGCCAAACCAACCCAGAGTCCAAACTAACCTTAATCAAAACTGTGTTTACACCTATCAATCTAGCGGTTAAATACCAACTATTAGAAGTTGCTTCATAGCTTCTGGACAAAATATCCTGAACACCACTTAGCAAAAGAACCGAGTCAACAACCGCGTTATTAACCAGCTTATACATATAAGCACTACCGTTAATAACTTTGGTTAAGAAAAGATTGTTATCTTTTCTTTGAATTAATTTTGACCTCATTCCAGATACTGGTGTTGAACTTTGTAAAATTCCATATGAATTATACACATCTACACCATCTCTGGTGGTGGCGTAAAACAGTGTTTCAGAAGTAACCTTACAAATATAAGCATCGCCTGAAAACATTTCACTGGGAATCTGGCGTGAAAATACATTTTTTTCCCAAACAAGACCCGTATTAACATTTATCAAGGCAACATGGCTGTTTAGGCTACTAGACGAAGATCCTTTGACAAAAAAATTATCATTATCAAGAGTCTCCATGCTACCAAAATTGTTTTGAGCGGTAGTTCCACCAAAAAGAAATGTAACACCTTTTTTAGTGGAAATATTAACAGACGAAGTTGTCTGTTGTGAAAAAACTGATGTCACGGAAGTGACTATCAGCAACATGATCATTATGATTGAACGTGTCATGATACACACTCCTTATTTTTTTGTTTATAAAACTTTAATTTTAATTTATTTTCAAAATTTTTAGCACCTGTTATACACAAACAAATTGTCAATGTTCGTCGATACAAAGTATCGCGTTTTTATAAAAAACGTGTAATTATTATAGTTTCTTCACTTGGAAGCTACTGATAATAATTTTAAGGTACTATACACCTGTAACAATACATTAACTGTCTTTTTTGTCAAGAGGTGGACGTTTTTGTACATCAACCATAATTTATTGTATAATATAGCTACTATGAAGGCCAAAAACAAAACTCAACTATGGCTAAAATACGGACTAATGTCCTTTTTAGCCATAACCGCGCTTGGTGCGCTCTACTTTTTTAGCGATTATTTATTAATTGCTAAAAACAACATTCAATTGGAAAAAATTATTAACGAAAAGCCAATTGCCAAAGCCTTGGCGTTTACCAACGAGAACGGACAAAAATGGTACATATCTAATCCTGGTAAAAACGTTTTTAATATTGGCGCTAACATCAAAGACGGGCCAAAAATTGTTAAAGCCGAAATTGATCCGCTTAAAGTTTCGGTTGGCCAAAAACAAACCATGACTTTGGAAGTAAACAGCAACCAACCTCTCACCAAAGTAATCGCCGAAATTACCACCGACCACAAAACCATTACCGTTGAACTAAAACAAACCAACGAACGCGACCTAACTTTGGACGATGTCAAAAATAGTCCCTTTTTGGTGAAAGAAAGTGGCGAGGTTGTTTTTTCCGCAGAAAAATCCCCGACCTCAAAATTTGTTTATGACAACCTAGTTAATCGTTTTTTTGAAACCGCTCAAGCGTCTAATGTTAGGCATTACACTTTTTCTGGTGATTGGATTGTTCACGATACCGGCGAAACCACCTATCGCACCAAATTTATTGCTTACGATAGCAATAATAAATCCAATAGCACTACCCTGGCCTGGTCCGATCCGTGTAGTCTACCTATTTCCAAAAATATAGACTGGGCCGTTGGCGGACTGTCTGGCATGCAATTTGGATATTTTGAAGACTCGTCAAAAACAAACTTCATTCTAACAAATCAATCAGGATATGCAACCTGTAGCGAAGACACTATTTCCGGCATAGAAAGTGTTAATTATACTGTACAAGGAGACACTACTTTAAACATAACAGGAAGTAAAATAGTTAGAACGCCAGGAAATATAATTACTCTTATAGCAGGAAGCTATATAATTTTAGACGATCAACCAAACACAAAAATCGCCAAAGGATATATTTGGCTAAAAGATAATGACGGTGATGGCTTTTTCACCAACTCTCCAGTAAAACAATTTACCACGGACAATAACCCCCCAAGCGGTGGTAGCACTGGCGGTGGTTCTGAATTAAGCTATTACCTAAATAGAAAGATTTCGGGCCTGGTTAATAAAATAACTAGCAATAAACTATTTGCTAACCGAACAAAAGCTGACGAAATTCAGTGTGCTTCAACCGGTCAAGTTACTTGGTCAAAGACATCAACTATAAATAATTACAATAACTATCTTTTAAATAACAACACCGTCTTAGATTGCGATGATTCAAGATCGCACGCTAAACCAGGATCAACCCTAACCTGCTCCATACCTAGATCAGACAACTCTTATGATTACGATTGCAATGGAATCGCAGAGCAAGCGTGGCCAAGAAATAGATTTCCTGCTAACTGGAACGGTATATGCACTTGGGATCCAGACGAAACAGGTAAAAATCCATATGGAGGCGATTGTATAAATAACATGACAGGTCCAGTTTACAGTGGTTGGACATATGGAGGAAACGTGCCAGCTTGTGGAGTTACAGGTAATTACAGATGGTACAATAATTCACAATTTCCAACTTGTGCTAACTATACTAATAGAAATAGCTGTGAGGCTGTTGTTTTAGTAGGTGGTGAGGATACTAGAAAACAAGAATGCAAATAAAGTAAACACTAAAACCACCGAGTCAGACTCGGTGGTTTTTATTTATCTTTAAAAAGGGTACAATAAAAATATATGAAACAATATCACGAGCTTTTAAAGCATATTTTAGCCAACGGTGTTAAAAAAACTGACAGAACCGGCACAGGTACAATTTCAGTTTTTGGTTATCAAACACGCTATCACCTTGCCGACGGTTTTCCTTTGGTAACCACAAAAAAAGTTCATCTTAAATCTATTATTTACGAATTGCTGTGGTTTTTACAGGGCGATACAAACATTAAATATCTTAATGATCACGGTGTAACCATTTGGGATGAATGGGCTGATGAAAACGGTGATCTTGGACCAATCTATGGTAAACAATGGCGTCATTGGGAAGGAAAAGACGGAATCGTTGTTGACCAAATTTCTGATTTAATTAACGAAATAAAAACCAAACCTGATTCACGTAGAATGTTGGTTAGCGGTTGGAATGTTGCTGACCTACAAAACTTAATTGCCGGTAAAAAAACCGCTCCTCCGCCATGTCACACCTTATTTCAATTTAATGTGGCCAATAATAAACTCTCCTGCCAGCTTTATCAACGCAGTGCCGATTCATTTTTAGGCGTTCCGTTTAACATTGCTTCCTATGCTTTACTGACCATGATGATTGCTCAGGTTTGCGATCTAGAGCTTGGCGATTTCATCCATACTTTTGGTGATTTACACATTTATTTGAATCACATTGATCAAGTGAATGAGCTTTTATCACGCGAACCAAAACAATTACCAATCATGAAAATAAATCCAGAAATTAAAAATATTTTTGACTTTAAATTTGAAGATTTCACTTTAG
>CAZAXS010000044.1:0-4540 GCA_964489205.1 uncultured Gammaproteobacteria bacterium | reverse complement strand
GATTATAAAAAGTTATATTTATCATTATACCAAATTGCTAAGATGTTAATTGCGAGTCCTAATTTTTAATACCCGACTCCAATTCTTAATTTTTTGTGAAAATAAAAACCTCGAAATTTTGTTTCCTTTGAATCAATGCTATTATTATAAGCGTAATAATATAGACAGAAAACAAATTATGCTTTTATCAATGATGTTTGAACAACCAATGATGCTAGTAGCCACTCTTACGGCGTTGCTTTATGGTCTAACCGTTCACGAGTTTGCGCATGCGGCCGCCGCTAAGTGGCAAGGTGATGATACGGCAGAAAAACTTGGTCGACTTTCATTAAATCCAGTTTCACATATTGATTTTATGGGTTTAGCCTTTATGTTACTTGCTGGTTTTGGTTGGGGTAAGCCAGTCCCGGTTGATTATCGAAATCTGAAAAATGGCGCTAAAAGCGATATTATAGTTTCTTTGGCCGGAATTTTTACTAATTTTGTTAGCGTTTTTGTTTTCATGATAGTTATGGTGTTGATGTATAAAGACATTAACCCAATTTCAGTTTTCTTTGGTGGATACGAAAGCGTTAACATGCTGGCTTATTTTTTATCAGCATTAATTATTTTTAACCTAACATTAGGTATATTTAATTTAATCCCAATACCTCCACTCGATGGTTCACACGTTTTATTTAATGTTTTGCCTGATAAATTTAATAATTTTAAAATTTGGTTAGCACAATACGGTCCAATGTTGCTTTTAACTCTTATATTGCTGGATAGTTTTGGAGGTATAAACATTTTTGGTAAGTTGTTTTTACTACCAGTTAGTTTTATCGGTGGTGTTTTTGAGGTTATAAAACAAATTATATATTGACACGTTAACATTTTTTCTGTATTTTATAGGAACAAATGAACGTAATTTAAGTCGTGGCTGATTTAACAGCTTTTTTGTTTGTTTACAAATAAATTTAGCTAGTTCATAATTAACCTAAAATTAGGCAAAATATGCCAACAATTAACCAATTAATTAGAAAACCAAGAAAGGTAGCTCGTCGTAAGGCGAAGACAATTGCTTTGAAAGTTCGTTCTAACAGTTTAAGACGTACAAAAAGCACTAGCGCAGTAGGCGCTCCTTTTTTCCGTGGTGTGTGTACCAAGGTAACCACCACAACTCCTAAAAAACCTAACTCAGCTTTGCGTAAAATCTGCCGTGTACGTTTATCAAACGGTATGGAAGTTACCGCATATATCCCTGGTATCGGACACAATTTGCGTGAACACTCTATCGTTTTAGTTCGTGGTGGTCGTCGTAAAGATTTACCTGGTGTCCGTTATCAGGTAGTTCGTGGTGTCTATGATTCTCAAGGTGTAGATACACGTCGTCAAGGTCGTTCCCGTTATGGTAATAAGCGCCCTAAGGCAGCAAAATAATTAAGTTTAATACAAGTATATGCGTGGAAAACCTGTAGCAAAAAGAGTAATTTCTCCTGATCCAAAATTTGGTAGTCAAAAAATCGCTAAGTTTATTAATTACATCATGCAAGATGGTAAAAAAACTATTGCACAAAAAATCGTTTATAATTCATTCGAAATAGTGTCTGACAAAACTAAACGTGATCCAATGGAGATATTTGAAGAGGCGATAAAAAATGTTGCCCCAGCTTTAGTAGTTAAATCCCGTCGTGTTGGCGGTGCTAACTATCAGATTCCGATGGCGGTTTCGGCTGAAGAAAAATTAAAATATGCATTTCATTGGATTATTGATGCTGCTCGAGCAAAGAAGGGTAAGCCAATGGCGGAAAAACTAGCTAATGAATTTTTGGCCGCAGCTCAAAATGAAGGTGATGCCATTAAAAAGAAAGAAGATACTCATCGTATGGCTGAAGCTAATAAGGCTTTTGCTCACTTCGCTTAAGACATTAAATATATATGCCTAATAGAACATATCCTTTAGATAAAATTCGTAACATTGGTATTATTGCTCATATTGATGCCGGTAAAACCACTGTTAGTGAAAGAATATTATTTTATACTGGAAAAAAACATAAAATCGGTGAAGTTCACGAGGGTGGTGCTGAAATGGATTGGATGGAACAAGAAAAAGAAAGAGGCATTACCATTACTTCAGCTGCGACTACCTGTTTTTGGCAAGATTGTCGTATTAATGTTATTGATACTCCGGGTCACGTTGATTTTACCGCCGAAGTTGAAAGAAGTTTACGTGTTTTAGATGGTGGTGTGGTTGTGTTTGACGGTGTTGCTGGTGTTGAACCTCAATCCGAAACTGTTTGGCGTCAAGCTGATAAATATTCAGTCCCTCGTATTTGTTTTGTTAACAAAATGGATCGTATGGGCGCTGATTTTTATAAAGATTTAAAATCAATCCACGATCGTTTAACAAAACGTGCCTACCCAATTCAATTACCAATCGGGGCAGCTGAAACCTTTCAAGGTATTGTTGATTTATTTTCCGAAAGAGCTTTCTTTTATAAAGATGATCTAGGTAAAGAAATGGAAGAAACCGATGTGCCAGCAGACATGAAAGAAGAGGTGGCTAAGTATCGTTCTCAATTAGTTGAAGCAATTGCTGAAAGTGATGAGGTCTTAATGAATAAATATTTGGAAGGGCAGGAAATTTCTGTTCCTGAGTTAAAAAAAGCATTAAGAAAAGCCGTTACTAAATTGGAAGTGATTCCGGTTTTGTGTGGTAGCGCCTTAAAAAACAAAGGCGTTCAAAAATTGTTAGACGCGGTTTGTGATTTCTTACCATCACCACTCGACATCCCTGGTGCTAAAGGCGTTAACCCTGATAAAGACAACGAAGAAATAGAAGTTAAACCAACCGACGACGCTCCATTTACTGGTCTCGTCTTTAAGATTGCTACCGATCCTTTTGTTGGTAAATTAGCTTTCTTCCGAGTTTATTCTGGTATTTTGGAATCTGGTTCTTATGTCTATAACACAACTAAGGGTAAAAAAGAACGTGTAGCTCGTATTGTTATGATGCACGCTAATCACCGTGAAGAGGTTGAAGAAATGCATGCAGGTGAAATTGGCGCTTTAGTTGGATTAAAAGAAACAATTACTGGTGACACCATTTGTAGTGAAGGCAATCCAGTTGTTCTTGAATCAATTACCTTCTCTGAACCAGTTATTCAGGTCGCTATTGAACCTAAGACAAAAGATGATGAAGAAAAAATGAGCATCGCTTTGTCTAAGTTAATGGAAGAAGACCCAACTTTCCGTGTTACTTCTAATGATGAAACTCGCCAGACTTTAATTGCTGGTATGGGTGAGTTACACTTGGAAATTATTATCGATCGTATGAAGCGAGAGTTTAATGTTGAGTGTAACGTTGGTAAACCACAAGTTGCTTATAAAGAAACGATTACTAAAACAGCAGAAGCAGAAGGTAAGTACATTAAACAGTCAGGTGGCCGTGGTCAATATGGTCACTGTCGTGTTCGTATCATGCCAAATGAAGCTGGTAAGGGTTATGAATTTATTGACGAAATTAAAGGTGGTGTTATTCCACGTGAATATATTCAACCAATCAACAAAGGTATTAAAGAAGCTTCTGAAAATGGTGTTTTGGCTGGCTACCCATTGATTGATTTCAAAATTGCTGTTTACGACGGTTCTTATCATGAAGTTGACTCTTCTGAAGCTGCCTTTAAGATTGCTGGTTCAATGGCCTTCCAAGATGCGGCCAGAAAAGCAGGTATTGCTTTATTAGAACCATTAATGAAAATCGAAGTTGTTACTCCAGAAGAATTTATGGGTGATGTGATCGGTGATTTGAATGCCCGTCGTGGTCAGATTAACAACATGACCGACCGTAATGGTATGAAAGTTATTGATGGTTTTGTTCCGTTAGCGTCCATGTTTGGTTACGCCACAGCTTTACGTTCTCTAACTCAAGGTCGTGCTAGTTCAACTATGGAATTTGATCATTATGCTCAGGTTCCAAAAAATGTTGAAGAAGAAGTTGTTAAACAACGTCAACAATCCAAATAATTTCAACTCTATGTCTAATCAACAGTATCAACATCTACTTGAATTAATTGAATTAGTTCAACAAACAGGTGATCGTTGCTTAATTTTGCCAAGTGGTGAAAGTAAGCCGTTGGTACTGTTGACTTTAGATAGTTATAAAGAGTTGGTTGAAAAAAAAGATAACGTTTCAAAACAACAGATTGACGAATTAGCCAAACAATTACGTAATATACTAGATAATAGCAAAGATATTAACAAAAAAATTGAAGACCAATCTTTTTATCCTAAAAAACGTAATAATAAGGACGAAACCTACACAAATGTTGAGGAATTTGAAATAAAACGTCGTTTATACGCTGATTTAGTTGATGGTTATAAGTCAGAACCGTTATTTCAGTAATTTTATAAATTGGCAGATATTTAGCAAAACCCTTGTCAAATAAGGAAAATGTGTTACAATCATGTCTGCCTTAAGCTAGTTATCAAACCAAAAAGAATTTGCTTTAAGATTTGATTGATTAGTATTATCGTTAAATTTTTTTATTTATTAATTAAA
>CAZAXS010000043.1:0-4605 GCA_964489205.1 uncultured Gammaproteobacteria bacterium | reverse complement strand
TTTGTTTTCCGGGACACGTTTTATTAACACAATACCAATTAACTTCGTTATCCTCATTTTCCAAAGACTCACCACAAATAGGACAAGAAGTCGGCCATTTTATTTTTTTTTGACTTTTATCGCGAAAATTATGAAGCACCTGAATTATATCGGGAATAATATCACCAGCTTTACGAACGACCACCGTATCACCAATCATCAAACCAATACGCTCTATTTCATCTTGATTGTGTAAAGTGGCACGAGAAACCGTTGTACCAGCAACGCTCACCGGCTCTAAAACCGCCACTGGCGTCACCACGCCACTACGACCAACTTGAAAAATAACATCTTTTAAAACTGTTGTTACTTCTTCAGCTGGAAATTTATAAGCGATCATCCATCTCTCGGCCTTTCCAACACTGCCCAAAACTTTTTCCTGACCAATATCATTAACAATAACAACCGCGCCGTCAGTCCAATAGTTTAATTTTTTTCTTTTTTCTTCCCATTCATTTAAAAACTTATGCACCTCCATTAAAGAATGACATTTCTTATCATGCTGACTAACTTTAAATCCCATTTTTCTCAATATTTCATGACTATCTGAATGAGTTTTTTGCCCACAATCGGTAATTAATTCAAAAACAAAACAGTCGAGATCGCGCTCTTTAGTTATTAAAGGATTTAACTGACGTACACTACCAGCAGCAGCATTCCTTGGATTAGCCATTTTATTGTTACCCTTACTTTGATTAACTTCGTTTAAACGATCAAACGTCGATTTACTCATCACCACCTCACCCCTTACCACGACTTCATTTGGCCATTTACCACCTGATAAAACTTGAGGAATTGATTTGATGGTTCTAATGTTATTGGTAACATTTTCACCCACTTTACCATCACCCCTAGTAGCGCCAACACTTAACTGACCGTTAAGATAAGTTAAAACAACGGTTAAACCGTCCATTTTTAACTCACAAAAATATTCTTTTATTTTTTCGTTGGTTATTTTTAAGTTTCTCTCCTCCCAATTAGATAAATCTTCATAATTAAAAGCATCCTGAAGAGATAAAATTGGACTACTGTGTTTAACCTTGGCAAAACCTGTTTTTACACCACCGGCCACCCGTTGTGATGGTGAGTTTTTATCTATAAATTGAGGATACTTTTCTTCAAGTATAAACAACTCTCTTTTTAAACTATCAAGAGCTGAATCGGGAATCTCAGATACATCCTCTTTGTGATATAGATCGCGTAATCTTTTTATTTCTTGACGTAAAATTATTATTCTTTTTTTCACTTTTTTCAAATCATCAGTCATAGTTTTTTTCTAGCGACTCTTCAGAAAAAATTACACTATTAAAAACTCCTAAAACCGGCTCACGTAATGGCATACTTACACTTAATGATTGGTTTACTCTGCCATCTGAGCTACTCATAACACCAACACTTTTTATAACCACTTTACTAGGCATACTAACCTGACAATTACAATCGCCGGCTGGATTTTCTTGGTCATAAGCCGTTATCTGTAAACCTTCAACGTCATCATGACGAGCTATTAACCTTACCGTATGAAATAAATCATCGCTCATGTTGTTAAGATTGATATACGAACCACCATTTTGACAATCAACTAGTTGAGTTTCCATGTTTGGCGTGTTTATTGTTCCGTCGGTTTTCCAACTTACCCACGAAGCCTCAATTAATGCATTAGGAGCGCCGGCGCATTCTAATTTTATTGACTTGATTTGTTTATTTAAAGCAATTAAATCACCGCCACCGAATAAATCTAATTGATACGACTTATCTTTTTCTATTGAAGTATATACTGCCGTTTCTGTTTTTGAAGTCGTTAAAGAATAACGAGCTTTACTTTCTAATAACTCATTGTATTTGTCAAAAAAACTAACGTCGGTTCCTCTTTTTCTAACATAATACATCGACTTCTCAAGACCAGTTTCAGCCGCATAAAACGCTAAGGAAGCTCGGTCGATAGAAGCTGACTGCTTTACTTCTGTTAGAACAATTTGGGCTGTGCCAGCGCTAACGGCCACAACCCCGGTCATAATTAATAGAGCAATTAACAAGGCCGATCCTTTTGGTTTTTTGTTTATCTTTTTATCTAACATAAGCGCGCGAAGTTACGGTTGTTTGTAAATGAATTTCTTTACTTAAATTATCAGAGGATTCTAAACTTTTATTTCTAATAATAATTGTCACCTTGGGTTGTTCGTTGGATTTGTAGTCGTTATAGTCGTCATCCCAAGTAAATGGATCCATTTTCGGCCATATGTAAAGATCAAAAGTTGTTACATCGGTATTAGCTGGAGTTATTTGACTCCATAAACCACCGTTACAAGCATCGTCGGTGTAACAAACACGAATTTCTTTTCTATTACCATCGTCAAATAAAGAAAACCAAACTAAGTTATTATCAGCATCTCTAATAATAAGGTCATGAATAGGCTCGTCAGTAATTGATATACCTGAATCGATATATTTTTGATAATCAATTTTGCCCGTTCGTATTTCTCTAACCATTGTTTCCATGGCATAACGAGCATCGGTTGTACCCTTACTAATATTAACAATCTTTCTTTGACCGGTATTACTTTTAACATAAGCGCTCATCGAATAAACGCTAGCAATAGAGAAAATTCCCATTACCACCACCATTTCCAAAACGGTAAAACCTTTTACAATTTTTTTAACGCCAGTCATATATATCTTCACTTACGGTTAAAGTTTTTTTATTCTGACTATCGTACCAACTAACATCGGTGGTTAAACGCCAGCCAATCATTGGATTACCTTCACAAGATTGGGAATAATCGGGAATATATTGCTTCTGATTACCAGAATCCCAACAAATATTTTTCACCCTAGTCCAACGACGATAGCCCGTTAAAGTTGCCCCACTTATTGGTTGGTCATTTTCATCAATATTTTGCAAATACATTTTTTTGTCAGGATTGTAAATAACGTTGCAACGCTCGCAGTTTTCCAAGTCACTTTCCTGAACCCATTTTAACTTCCAAACACTATTTTTTTCATCAAAATATTGGAACATAACATAATTCGAACTCGGATCAATGCCACTGTGCCAGTCTGTTCCTGACAACCAATTTGAATCTCTCAACGCCCGAATTAATTCAATTGGTTCTCTTGATAAGCCAGTAGCTAATACCTGATTCTCTGCCACAACAACGTTAGCTAAATTGTAGGTTGTTAGAGTAATACCAGTGGTAACACCAACAATCATAACCGACAACGCTATGATAACCTCTAGAAACCCCAACCCTTTAGGCACTCTTCTTTTCATAATTATTCATTAGTTAACAAAATTTTGTCTAGCCCTGCCGGTTACCGGATCGATTGTAATTTCAATTTGCTTACCCGCGCCTGTCGCCCGACTAATTTTAATATAAATTTGTTGCGATGGCTGACCATTGGAATAAACAACCGGTCTTGGAGGTAAGAAAATTGTTGTTATAGGACTAACCGCATCTTTTCCTAGTAGTATTTCGCTAATAATAAAATCACCCGGCAAATAAACACGTCTGATTATCCGATCGCTACTTTGTTCAAACGACTTGTTGTTATTATCATCTCGAAACATTATATAGTTATTAGAATTCAAATCAGTGTAAATTCCATAAGCAAAGCCCATACCATGGTCAGATGAAGTACCGGTGATCGAGGCTGTTTGCAACCAACTAATGTCTGAGGTTAATTGATGACCGGTTACTTTGAGCGATTCTGACTTTTCTGCTTCACGATAATTAGCCACCGACACCGCAAACAAAATAACGAAGATAGCCGACGTTATTACCAATTCAACCACTGTAAATCCTTTTTTAAGCATATGTTAGATAATTGTTACCATTTTTAAAATTATACTAGTTGGCAAGAATAATGCCAACCAAGCGCCAAACAACAAAAACGGCCCAAAAGCAATCTGTCTAATCCAACGACGACTAATAGCATTTCTAACCAAACCATAAATTGAGGCGGTTATTGAAGCTATGCCCAGGGCCACAATTAAACCAAAGACATTACCTATAATCAAACCCATGATAGCGCCCAATCGGATATCACCATCACCCATCCACTGACCCTTGGAAGCGTAATGAATCACAGCAAAAAAACCAGTGCCAATTATTGTTGCTCCAGCAAGTTGCCACCAATCATTAGTTGTAAACAATGACGTTACTAAAAGAAATAAAATTAAAGTGACAGATAACTGATCGGGTACTTCTTTTTTATAGCCATCAATAAATGACAACGCCAAGCCAAATACACAAAAAATTAAATATTTCAACAAAACCACCTGCCAACCGTAGTGCCAGAAACCAATCGTAAACAATAAACCCGTAGTAATTTCAACCACCGGGTACTGCCAAGAAATTTTACCGCGACACCCTCGACAACGACCCAGTTGAACAAAAAAACTAACCAAAGGTATTAGCTCATACCATGTTAAAGTTTTATCACACAAAGGACAATATGATCTTTTACGCCAAAAATACTTGTTAGCAGAAAAACGATAAATTAAGACATTAACAAAACTACCAAAGATTAGTCCAATAACAAAAAACCAAGCGTATATCATGTCTA
>CAZAXS010000042.1:0-4705 GCA_964489205.1 uncultured Gammaproteobacteria bacterium | reverse complement strand
TCTTGGATTTCTCCTTTGTGCTTTTTGGCCCATATTATAATGATAAATCTGGTAAATAAGATATTTCACCGTCGCTGGCGGGTAAGTGGTGGCTGTCGTATGGACTGCTAAACAGTTCTTCTGGTACCTCCCTGATAAATGGTGATGGCAAAGCTACAGTCCAATTTCCACTGGCCATGTTTACGCTTGGGTAAGAAACGGTAAGTTGTTTTTTAGCTCGAGTAACAGCTACGTAAAATAATCGTCTCTCCTCTTCCATGGCTTGAGGATCACCAAGAGCTTTATAGTGCGGGAACGCACCTTCACAAGCATTGATAATAAAAACTTTTTCCCACTCTAAACCTTTGGCTTGATGAATAGTTGATAAAATAATTTTTTCATTGGCCTCAGAATGTTCTTCTTTTAAATTAAATCTTTCGGTTTGCAAAGTTAACTCGGCGATAAAATCATGAATGGTTGGAAACTGTTCAGCAAAAATTCCTAACTGTTTTATATCTTCCAAACGTTCTTGCCAATCCGGATAACTCGCTTCCAGAATTTGTTTATAGCGACTTTCGGCAATACCAGCGATAATTAGTCCTGGTGCTGAAACCTGATTCAACTCAACCTTTTGTTTTAGTTCTTCAAAAATAGCGACTAAGTTTTTCCAACCATCACGACCGCGTCCGGCGATGTTACTGATTTGACCATCAATAATAGCAAAGTTAATGTCGGTATATGTTTGGACAACGTTAAATATTTGTTCAGCCGTTCGTTCACCAATTCCTGGTTGTAAAAGTAAAATTCTACGCCAAGCCATTTCGTCGGTAATGTTGTTTACTACTCGTAAAAATGCCAAAGCGTCTTTTATATGACTACGTTCAAAAAAACGGACGCCACCACGATATTCATAAGCAACACCGGCACGGTTTAAAGCAAGTTCAAGTTGTTGTGAATGAAAAGAAGCTCTAAACAAAACTGCTATTTGATTGTAACTAATCCCCTCACGATAAGCATTGTTAATGCTTTGGCAAATATGTTCAGCTTCGTGGCGACTATCAGCGGCAGCAAATAATAATGGTTTGTCAGAACTTGGTAGGACTGCTTGTAAAGTTTTTTGAAATTGATTTTTATTACCAGCAATTATGAAATTAGCCAGGGTAAGAATTTCTGGTGTGGAGCGATAGTTTTTTTCTAATCTAAAAGTATGTGCGTTATGAAAAGTTTTTGGAAAAGCAATAATATTACTTATATCAGCACCACGAAAAGAATAAATTGACTGCGCATCATCACCAACGGCCATAACAAAAGTTTTGTCGTTAGCTAGGGCTTGAATTATTGACGCTTGAATTTTATTAGTATCTTGATATTCATCAACTAGAACGTGTTGAAATTGATTTTGTAAAATACTTTTTACATTTTGTTGTTCGAGTAGCTTTAGCCAGTTATAAAGTAAGTCATCAAAATCGAGTGAACCGCTGGCCAACTTTTTTTCTTGAAATTTTTGTACAATTAGTTTTAGATCGTCAATATATTTTTCCCAATTTGGATGACGTTCTAAAATAATATCTTCAAGTGGTTGAACGGTGTTGCGACTATAACTGTATAAATCACGAATAACGGCGGGTGTCGGAAATATTTTTGGTTGAGCATTAACACCCAGTTCTTTTATGGCTAAAGAAATTAAGTCACGACAGTCTTCTTCATCAATGATAGTAAAATTATTTGGTAAGCCAATAGCGCCGGCATATTTTTTCAAAAGCCGATGAGCGATGCTATGAAAAGTTCCGCTCCAAACTCGAGCCGAAGATTGATTGTTACTTAACAAGTTCTCTACCCTCTCGGTCATTTCTCGAGCGGCTTTATTGGTAAAAGTAACTAATAATATATTTTCAGGTTGCACGCCTTGAGATAATAAATAAGCCACTCGGTAAATAATTGTTCTGGTTTTACCGCTACCAGCGCCAGCTAAAACCAAGCTGTGTTGAAAGTTAGCCGTTGCCGCGGCACATTGTTGCTCATTTAGTTCTTGGGCAAAATTTATATTCATCACAACTATTTTTTAGTTAGCGATAATTCGTAGCGAATTTGTTCTAAACGTTTTATATTTCTCTTGGCGTCGTCGCTTTTTTGTCTCAAAGGGCCGGATAAATAAGAGTTACTCAAACCTCTAACTATTTCTTTGGCTGAGGCGCAACAATAGTCAACCATGGCGATGTTACCGTCGGTAGCCTGCAAAACAGCGTAACGAACTAGCTCACCGCTAACATCAGCCAGAGCACCAAGATAGGCATAGGCCTGAACCGATTTTAATGGTAATGGTTTTAGATCTTTTTTATTTACCACCAAATTAAATAAATAGGCTTCGGTTAATTCTTCAACTGATGCTTGCCATGAGCCGTCACTATTTAAGATTTCCATTTTCTTAATCTTCTTTTCCAATTCTTTGGCTAAAGCAATGCCTTCATTAATTTTTGTTTCAGCTAATTTTTTATCACCATCATGAAGAGCGAAGGTTGCACTTTTACCAGCCATCAGTACTTTTCTGCCAGTACCAATAATAATTTCACGTTGTTGTTTTTGTTGGTTTAGAGTCTCTACCTGTTTTTGGCAGAAAACGAAAATTTGATTTGTCATAAGTATGCCTATTATACCGAAGTGGTAAATAAAAAAAAGTCCTCATGAAAAATCACGAGGACATACGAAGGTTTTATACCTGGTCAAAAGAATAATAAGAAAGATTGTTGTAATAACAATTACTAGACAAATGACGATCGAGTTTCTCCAGTGCAGTTTGAAGGCAGGAATAAGTAATAATATTGGCCGTGCTTTCATTAATCATGCCAGTAACCGTTTTATTTTCGTCACACAAGGCAATGATGGGAATATCATTTGATAATGCAATCTGATATTCCATGCCCAATCCCGTTGAGTCATTAACTGGTATAGCAATAAATAAACAAGCTATTCTGCAAGCCTTTGCGCAGTTTGCGTATATTTCCTTTACCTCGATTATCTTTGAGCTATTATTATGGCCCAGCATTGAAGGTATTAGCGGTGTGTAGCCATGTTTATTTAATATGACAGCAACATTTTCAATAAACAGAGTAAACTCTTTTATTTGTTCTTCATTGCACTCTTCAAAAATTTTTTTTATTGGATGTCCAACATAGACATAGCTGGGCAAATTATAAAAATTTTTTGGAGTTAAGCTAATATGACTGAATTTGTTTTTATCGGATATCATCTGGTCTCCTTTTTGTTTTTTTGTATGTGCTTTCGCACTATTTAACTCTTTTAGGCCGTTGTTGTCAATTTTATTTAATAATGTTAAATTGCTTTCAATATTTAAACTAATAATTATGTCATTTTCTGTTGGAATCGTTGGTTTGCCTAACGTTGGTAAAAGTACGCTTTTTACCGCATTAACTAAAAAACAAGTTGATGCTGCAAACTATCCTTTTTGTACTATTGAGCCTAATGTTGGCGTGGTGGCTGTGCCCGATGAACGTTTAGACAAACTGGGAGAAATTTCAAAATCTGAAAAAATTGTTAACACCACTATTGAATTTATTGATATCGCCGGAATAGTAAAAAACGCCTCACAAGGAGAAGGTTTGGGTAACAAATTTTTGTCTCATATCCGAGAGGTTGACGCTATTGTTCAGGTGGTGAGAGAGTTTCATGGTGAGATTACTCATGTTTATGGGCGAGTTGATCCAGTTGAGGACGCCGATATTATTAACACTGAATTAGTTATTGCAGATTTACAAACAATTACTAAAAAACTTGAAGATCAAAAAAAGAAAACCAAGGGCAATGTTTCTAGTGATGAAAAATTAATTCTTGATACGTTAACTATTATCCACGAAAAATTATCACAAGGAGTGCCGGTGCGTCAGTTAGAATTTAGTTTAGAAGCTAAGCCAATTGTTAAAAATCTCCAGTTATTAACGGCCAAACCTTTGTTGTACGTTTTTAATACCGATGAAAAAGGTGCCGGACTTGATGATGATTTAAATTTACCTTTACAACCAGCAATCAGAATTTGTGCGAAGTTGGAGGCTGAATTAGCCGGTTTACCACAAGAGGAAGTTCAGCAATATCTTGATATGGCTGGTGTAAAGCAAACAGGACTCGATAAGTTAGTTGTTGCTTCATATAAAATGCTAAATTTAATTACCTACATAACCACTGGCCCAATGGAAACAAAAGCCTGGACTGTGGTTAATGGCACTAAAGCGCCGCAAGCCGCGGGCGTGATTCATACTGACTTTGAAAAAACCTTTATTCGGGCGGAAATATATAACTGGCAAGATTTGTTGGTGGCTGGTTCGGAGTCAGCGTTAAAAGAACAGGGTAAGTTGCAAGTTGTTGGTAAAGACTATGTCATGAAAGACGGTGATGTTTGTTATTTTAGAGTGGGCGCCTAGGCGCATTTAATTACAAATATTAAAGTTTGTTATTGTCTGTCTATATATATTGACTTTTTAGGGTCAGCGATGTTATACTCCTAGACGTTTACAAAATACCTGAATTTATTGTATGCCAAAAAGAACTTATCAACCAAAAAAGAAGAAACGTGCCAAAGTTCATGGTTTTAGAGCAAGAATGAAATCCTCTACTGGAACTAAGGTTGTTAAAGCTCGTCGCGCAAAAGGACGAAAAAGCCTTACAGTTTCTAGCAAAAAAAATGTTAAACGTGCATAGTTTTTTGGACTATAAT
>CAZAXS010000041.1:0-4774 GCA_964489205.1 uncultured Gammaproteobacteria bacterium | reverse complement strand
ACACTAACATTAACAAAAGCTATTTTACAATCGTTAGTTATTTCTACTGTAGTAATTGTCGCTAAACAACCAATTGGCCACTCAACATCTCTAACAAAAAATTCTGTCAGATACTGTTGCACAGTTGATGCTAATTGTTCTGGCCGATGACTCATAACTATTTCTTTTTTTGTAACTCTCTAATTTTTACTTCTTCCTCAAAGAGTTCTAATACACAATTTTCTTCAATTAAAGGATCACCTTTATAAAGTAAACCACATTCTTGATTTTCAATTAATTCTGGTACCACCTGTTTTCCGTAGCGAACCTCAACCACCTCACCTAAAGCTATAACATCATCTTTTTTCAAAACCTTTACCTTAAGACCTGGCTTAATTTTACCGGCAGTTATTTTTCCACCAACAATCATGCTTTTCTTTTCAGTTTTGAATATCGCCTTAACTGTCATTTTACCAACTTCGGTACGAACAATTTCTTTTGGCAACATGGCCATTAATTTTTCTTCAACAAATTCAAATAAACGATAAATGACATTGAACAATTTAAGGTCGATATTATTTTCGGAAGCCAAATTTTGAACGGTTGGCGACGCCTTAACATTAAAACCAATAACTACAGCATTTTCTGCCTTAGCCTCTACGATATCAGATTCAACTATCGCGCCTAAACCTTTTTTTATAATCGCAACACCAACTTCAGGATCAATGTATTTTGCTAATCCAGAAATAATTGCCTCTTGTGAACTTAATACATCGGTTTTTAAAACGATTGATAGTTTGTTTAGCGCCTTTGAATTATCAGCCTGTTCTTCAACAAAAACTGAGGTTTCGGCGGCTGATATTTTATTTTTTTGTTGTTTAGCCAATTCTTTAAAAATCTTCTCATCTTTTTCTACCGCAATAACATCACCAACCTGAGGAACAGCCTTTAAACCTAAAATTCTAACTGGTGTCGATGGTCCAGCAGTTTGAATGCTTTCATTTTTATAATTCTTCATCGATCTAATTTTACCAGTTACATCACCCACAACCACATTTTCACCGACATTCAAAGTTCCGTTTTGAACTAAAATAGTTGCAACCGGACCCTCATTCTTATCCATATGTGATTCAATTACCGTTCCTTTTGCTGGAACAGTCGGATCGGCTTTTAATTGTTCCATATCAGCTACCAATAAAACCATATCAAGCAATTCATTGATACCGATTTTTTGTTTAGCAGACACTGGAGCGCAAATCGTTGCTCCACCCCAATCTTCAGGAATTAAATTTAACTCGGACAATTCTTTTTTAACACGATCTAAATCGGCCGACTCTTTATCAATTTTATTAATTGCAATAACAAATGGTAGTTTTTCTTGTTGTACCAATTTAATAACTTCCATCGTTTGCTCACGCAAACCATCGTCAGCAGCAATTACCACAATACCCACGTCAGCAACTTTACTTCCGCGTGAACGAATCGATTTAAAGGCCTCGTGCCCAGGCGTATCTAAAAATGTAATCAACCTTCCTTTTTCTTCAACTTGATAAGCACCAATGTGTTGTGTAATTCCCCCATGTTCACTAGCAATAACATTGGTTTGTCTAATAGCGTCAAGCAAAGCGGTTTTACCGTGATCAACGTGACCCATAACCACAACTACCGGCGGACGAACAGAAACATTATCACCAGCTAAATTGTTTAATTCATCTTTGACTCTAAATTTATAATCTTCTTGATGATTGTCTGACATCGCTGTTTCTTTACTGACTTTATAACCAAGATCTTCAGCGATAATACTAGCAGTGTCAAAATCAATGCGCTCGTTTAACGACACCATAATCCCATTTTTCATCATTTCAGCAATAACCTTAACAACTGGTATTTTTAATAGATCAGCAAAATCGGAAACAATAATAACGTCTGGCAAAATAACTTCTTTTTTTACACCACCAGCTTCAGCATTACGATCACCAAAACGAACTTCTCTTACCCGTGAATCTTGTTGTTTTAATCTCTGTTGTCGACGATGTTGCTCAATGGCTTTTATTATTTTATCAACTAAACGTGGATCAATTTTAATAGCCCGACGACCAATATCAAAACCCAACTCGGGTAACAAGTTTAATAATTCATTGGTCGGCATTTTTAGCCGTCTTGCTAATTCAGAGACGTTCATGACTTTAAAATTGATTTATAAATTTATTACAGACTACTAAAAAAATTGAAAAAAGTCAATAATTACTTACTCTTTTTCAAATATTCGTTTACCATTTCTAAGTCCAACATTGTGTTTATCTGCAACCACAGATTCATTTTAATTGCTTTAACTGGTTTTTTACCAAATAGCTGACTTATTGTCTGGGGTAGGCCAAATTCCCCGCTGGCAGTTTTTACTGGTGTCAACGAAAAAACGGTCGAATCTAATAAATAAACACCGGTAGCAACGTTAATAATACCTTGATCACTCTCAGCCAAAGGCATGGCGATTATATTGTCATTATCATCGATGACTATATTTCGATAATTAGCGCCGGGATTATTTTTTTGACAATAACCAACTGCCCACGAATCAACGCTTATCATTTTTTGCAATTCTTCTTTTGAATAATAATCATCACCATTTAAAACTAAAAATTTTGAATTGTCTTTTTCGATCATTTTTTTTACCTGCCATAAAGCTGACCAAGTTCCTCGTTCTTTATCCAAATTCATGTGAACGAATTTAATTGAACGACCAAATTGATTGCTATTTAACGTCTCAATAATTTTATCGGCCAAATATGAAACAACAATAATAACTTCGTCTATCTTTTCCGGTAATGAGTTGATGATATGAAATAGAATTGGTTTTTGACCAATTAATAATAGTGGTTTTGGCGTTGTATAGGTTAAAGGTCTTAATCTTGTACCTTCACCAGCGGCAAAAATAATAGCTTTCATAATTATTTAAATATAAACTAATTATCATAAAAATAAAACGACCCCAAGTTTGAGATCGTTTCAGAATTTATTTTATATTTTCAAGAAATTTTTTTATTAAATCGTTTTCTGGATTAGACAACCAGTCGATTATATAGTAACCCATATAATCGTCGTAATTAACCACATAAGCAGCGAGTAGAATTTTTTGACCTGGGTAAATATCCATTTTCAAAGCTTCTTTTATGGTTACTACCCTAATATCAAACACTTCTTCTATTTTAATAACCTTGGGGCTATTAAAATAGATTGTTTTAAAGAGAAATGTCAGCGTTCCAGGGTTTTTTCTGCTCATAAACACCCCTAGCTGATCACACCTTCCAGTGACTTTAATACCAGCCTCCTCAGCAAGTTCCCTTAACGCTGTTGTCTCTGGAAACTCGCCTTTATCTATTTTACCGCCCGGCAAAGAGAACTTTCGTTCGTTATAATTATGACGAACTAAGATGATTTTTTGGTTCAAGATATCAAGGTTCTCGGTTCCGCTTTTAATCGCTACAACAAAAGAACCGTGGGTTGTTTTATACATATTTCCGACTCCACATGTTGTTAAAAGAGCAATGTTTTCCGATGTTAACCAACAAAATCAATTTAGTCAACTATCAATTGACAATAATAATATTAGTTTATATTATGAACAATTGACCCCAGGACAATTGTATATATGAACCCCCTTGTTACCAAACAAACATCAGAAATTATTAATAACCATCAAGTATTTGCCATTATTTTAAAAGAACAATGGACAATTGATGATTTTGGCGCGGCTATTGCTTGGCAACTTTATTTAAAAACTAAAAATAAAAATTCAGTAATTTATTGTTCCGGAAAAAGACCTGATGAAAGATTAGATTTTTTAGGGGCAATTGAATTTAATAGCCATTTATTGGGTAAAAAATATCAAATAGAAATTGATGTATCACAAAGCGGAGTTAATGAATTGAGTTATAGTGTAGAAAATAATAAATTAAAAATTTTAATCACACCGGAAAAAGGCTTAATTTCAGAAAAAGACATAAAACTTCAATCAGCAAATTCTAATATTGACGTCTTGATTTGCATCGGCATGAACGAACAAACAGTCGCGGGAAAAATATTTACCGACCAAGCTGACATTTTTTACAACTTACCGATAATAAACATCGACTACCAACCAGAGAACATTCGTTACGGTACGGTTAATATAGTTGATGTTACCACTTGTTCAAATTGTGAAATAAGCTACGATCTTATGTCGATCTCGGAAGAAAAAAATATTATTTCTTCAGAAATTGCCACCGCATTACTAACCGGACTAATTGATTCAACTCAAAGTTTTTTAAGAGGCAAAGTTTCACCAAAATCTTTTAAGATTGCCGGTCAACTACTCGAACTAGGCGCTAGAAGAGATAAAATTATCGGTCACCTCTATCAAACAAAAACCGTCGACCAATTACGTTTATGGGGCGAAGCGTTAAAAAATATTGAGGAAAGATCTTATGGTAAACTGTTACTATCGCAAATTAACAATTTAAATAATGATGTAGAAATAAGTAAAATCACTGGGATCGTAAATGAATTATTAATAAATAATCCCCTAACCAAAGTAGCTTGTTTAGTAATAAAAAACAGTGATGACAATTATTCTATTATCATAGATAGTAATAAATCTTACGATCTTACAAATATTATCGGTACAAATAACGCGACTAAGCCAATAGTGATGAAATTAAACAGCGAGCAAGAACTAATTAATTTATTAGACAAAATATCCAACTATCTTGAACAAATCTAGCACTTTAAATTAATATTATTTTAATGTATTATTTAC
>CAZAXS010000040.1:0-4878 GCA_964489205.1 uncultured Gammaproteobacteria bacterium | reverse complement strand
CCAATTTCTCTACCGATTGTTAAATCAATAAAAGAATACGATGGGATCGGTGGTCAGAAAACAACAAATTATCAATATGCTTATGGTCACTACTATGTTGATACGCAAAAACCAAACAACAACCAGTTTGCTGGTTTTGGTTTGGTAACCATTGATAACGAAATTTTTAAAACAAAATTATTTTTCCATCAGGGAGGTGGGTTTGATGGTTATCAGTTTGGTGAAGATGATCATTGGTCGCTAAAAGGAAGACAGTATAGGGAGGAGATTTATAGTAAACACAACGATGAGGAAAAGTTAGAAAAAATCACAACGCAAAAGTGGCAAAAAACAGATTTATCGGGCGACCGTTTCAAAGTTCAACTAGATTCGGTGTCAGTTTTTGATAATAAAAATGATTTAACCACAATTCAAATAAAAAATGACAATGTATTTCAGTCCGCAAAACAAAATACTTTTAAAACCAGAACAAGACCCGAAAATAAAACAGAACAATTTGTAAAAATAGGTGATGACGATGACGAGTCTTTGCGTTATCTTGGATATGAAAATGGAGAATATAAGTATAAATACACATCCTCGTTAGACTATAATTTGAATAAATCTGGCTATGTAAGAAATTCTGGAAATTTTCCGTGGTCGAAATTAGTTAGTGGAACGGCTGGTTATCTATCTAGTGGTGGCGGAAATGCGGTTGTTGGTGCATTTCAAAATGGAGGACAAAACGGATGTGATGGAAGTGAAAAAAATATCTATAGAGGTTATTTGTCATATAACACTAGTGCAATTCCTGATGACGCATCGATTAGTTCTGGAAAAATTGTTTTTACTACTAATCACTATGGTATAGGCGATGATCAAAGACCTATGCATGCTGTTAAATGGTTAGCTGATGAAAATTCTTTGGTTGTAAATGCTGACTATAAAAAAGTCGGAAACGTTTCTGGTGGCAGTGTGATTATAAAAAATGGAATCAACTACGCAACTTTGCAATTAAATGAATATGGAAAAAGTTTAATAAATGTTTCCACGTCAACAAATCTAGCGTTAAGAATGTCTGGTGATTTAGAGGGTGCTGGTCCTGTGTGTGTTGGCGGATCGCAAAGTGGTTCTCATAATTTTATTGTACCACCTGTTTTGGAAATAGAATTTTCTCTTTCAGAGCCATACACATTACCAACAGATTTAGAAATAAATAATCAAGTGAATCCATACACAATAAAACCACCGCTAGAATTTAGTGCTGAATTTCACGCCCAAAACGCAACCTCAACAGCAAAAAATTGGCGCATTCAAATTGCACATGTTAATGATGATTTTTCAAACTTAATTTGGGATAGTGGTAAGCAAAATGTGATCGGTTCGTTTGGTATAAACCAAAGAGTTGGTGGAATGATGTATAGTGGACCACAGTTTAATTACGACGGAAGTTTGTATAAGTGGCGTATTAAATTTTGGGACAACTTAAATAATGAAGGTTCTTGGAGTACGGAATCAGCAACCTTCGCCTCGTTATTATCGGCTCGCGGCAAAAGAGTAGAGTATCAGTATGATAACAATAATCAGATTGTCCAGGAAAAAAATCTCGGTGACAGTTTATTAAATGTTATTAATGGTGACCTTGTTAACGAAATTCCTGGTGATGAACAAACGACAAATTATGAATACGCCAGCTCAACTTCAGACTTACCAATTCTAAGCGCCGTTAAGCAAAAAACTTTGGTTGGCGCGACAGAAAGCACGACCTATAAGCAACAAAGTTATTACGATCAATTACCATACGGACAAGTAAGTAAAAATAATAAAACCAAAGATGATTTTATTGTTCAACAAATTAATCAACAATTCGTTTATGACAACTATGGCTTGCCAATAAAACAAATTGATCCGTTAGGAAAAGAAACAACTTATGAATACGATGCAAAGCGTTTGTATCCAACAAAAGTCATTAATGCCAAAGGTCAAGCGATTAACATGGTCTATGATAATTTTATTGGACAACCGACTTTAATTACCGATCCGAATGGTTTACAAGAGCAAAGAAGTTACGATGCTTTTGGACGACTGGTTAGTCTTAAAAAAACGGCTTTGGATGGTAGTGGTTTAATGATCGAGCTAGAACGTTATAGTTATGATGACTTTTCAATGCCACGTTCAGTGAAAAAAGAAGTAAAAACCGGAGATAATACTTGGTTGGTGACAGCGGAGTATTACAACGGCTTAGGTCAATTAATTCAAACAAGAAGCAAATATAATGGCGATGACTATGCCGTTGTTAGTCAACAATATGATTCGCTCGGTCGAGTGATAAAAACAACTCTACCATATTCTGATAGCGGAGAAGCGTTTACAACCGAAAGTTGGGCAACGCCGTACGTGGTTAAAGAATATGATGCGCTTAATCGGATAGTTAAAGAAATTACTCCAGCGGGTACTAATAGATTTTCTTATGATGGTAATATAACAACTATTACTGACGCCAATGAAGTACAAAAAAAATTGGAACGTGATGCCTATGACAGACTAATTGCAGTTGAGGAATATATTGACGGTCAATTTGTTAAAACAAGATACAGTTATAACGTGTTGGGTAAGCTAACAAAAATTATTGATAGCCAAGGTAATGAACGAGAGTTTGTTTATGATGATTTAGGAAGATTGTTGTCACAAACAGAAATGCACAAACCTGGTGTTAGTGGAAATAGTTGGCAATACGAATACGACCAGGCTTCGCGTATAAAAAAACAAACCGACCCTAATGGCAGTATTGCAACTTACGATTATGATCAATTGGATAGAGTAGTTAAGGAAACAACAACCGATGGCCAAATAGATTATGTTTATGATCAGGGTGTTAATGCAATAGGTCGTTTAGTTAAGGTCGATAGTGATTATGGTGTTGGTTATAAAAAAGAAATTAAATATAATCTTTGGGGAGCGACAGCGCAGGAAGACGTTATTATTAATAAAAAACCGTTTTCAACCATATACGAATATGATGTTGTTGGAAAAAACAAAAAGACAATTCAACCTAACGGAAGTTCAATAGATTATAAATTTGATGAATTAGGAAGATTTGACGGCTTCTACTTTACGGAAAAAAACGGCACGCCAAGATTAGTTGTTAGGGGTGTGGCTTATCATGTTTCCGGACGTCCTGATGCGATTGAATATAATGGCAACATAATGACTGATTTTAGTTATGACAGTCAAACGCAACGATTGGTAAAAAAGTTAACTGAAATCAATGGAATATTTATACAAGATTATAATTATCAATACGATTCTTTGGGTAATATTATTGAGTTGGCTGATAATTCCATTTCCAAGACGGCAAAAACCATGAATTATGAGTACGATACCTTGTCGCGCTTAGTGAGAGCAACAGCCACTAATACAGCTAGTAATAGTGATTTTGAAGAAACATATTCATATGATTGGTTGGGTAATATTTTAAACAAAAGCGATGTTGGTGATTATGTCTATGACAATAATAATCCGCATCAAGCCAGCGCCATCGGTTTAAATAATTATACTTATGATGCTAATGGTAATGTGATTAATGATAGTAATAACGTTTATGTTTATAGTGCTAATAATCGCTTGGTTAAAGCCAGTTCATCTGATAACGGAATAATTAGTAACTATACTTACGATCCAAGTGGAACTAGGGTTTATAAAAAAGTAGTTAATACGGCTGACAAGATTTCAATTGCTTCTAATAACAGTTACGACAGTTCGCATGGAATGGTAAGTGGTGAAAGTGGAAAATATACCGAGAGTAGTTTAGTTGAAACTTATTATCCAAATAGTTTTTATGAATATGTAAATTCGAATAACAATGAAAGTGTTTCCCTTCATGTTTACGGTCTTGGTCAACGACTAGCCCAAATTGATGGCACCAGCGTTAAGTTAATCTTCACCGACCACCTCGGTTCTACTCAGCATGTGGTCAGTGATCGCGGTGAAGTGTTAGCAAGTTATGATTATTATCCTTTTGGTGGAGTGAGAATTGGAGGAGAGGATAGAAATAGTAAAAAAGGTTTTATTGGTAAAGAGCTGGATGAAACAAATTTAAATTATGTTGAAGCGAGATATTTAAACACAAGTATTGGTAAGTTTGGACAGATTGATCCGGTGAGTTTAACTCAAGAAAAAATTGATGTTCAACAAGTTGACCCGCAAAGTTTTAATAGCTATTCTTATTCTAGAAACAATCCAGTTGTTTTAGCAGATAAAGATGGTGAGTTTTGGGCTCCTATTGTAGCTATGGCATTAATGAGTTTGCCGTCCGTGGTAAATGGACTTCAGAATCTGTTAACTTTACCTGGTATAAAAACATTGGCTGAGTCTGGTCAAACATTAAACAATAAAAAGTCGTCTGGACTTGCAAAGACGGGCGCGGTGACAAGTATATTTTTGTCTGTTTTGCCGGTAAAATCAACTGCACCTTTAATGAGAACAAAATCAGTGGCAGAATATTTTCATAAAGTTGCTCAAGGTAACATAGATGAAATCGTGAACATGAATGGATTATATAAAGCGAACCAAGGTTTTAAGTTTACAGGAAGGACGTGGTCTATTGGTCAAGCTCAGGATAGTATAGCAAGTTTAGTTGGCCATTTCTTTAAACATTATAAAGAAGTTGGAGCAAGAACAATTGATGAATATTACGGGATGGCAAATAACATAATAAAATCAGTAGATAATAAAAGAATTATTCAATTACCAGGAAGTCAACCGGGTACGCTTGATTTTGTTGATATTGTCACTAAAAATATTGTTGGAGTTAATCAAAGTGGTCAAATAAGTACTTTTCATAAAGTTACCGATCTTGTAAAATGGGAAAATATTATTAACAAAATAAATAAATAATTA
>CAZAXS010000039.1:0-4953 GCA_964489205.1 uncultured Gammaproteobacteria bacterium | reverse complement strand
GTCGTATTGATAATCAGTTACGCGGTCGGGCTGGGCGTCAGGGTGATCCGGGCGTGTCGTGCTTTTTTGTTTCGTTAGACGATGAATTAATGCGTGTCTTTGGTACTGACAGAATGAGATCGGTTATGAACGCGTTAAACGTGCCCGATGATATGCCGGTAGAAAATAATATTATTTCTAAATCAATTGAGTCGGCACAAAAACGTGTTGAAGGTTATAATTTTGATACCCGTAAACATTTGGTTGAATATGATGATGTAATTAATAAACAAAGAACTGTCATATACCAAAAAAGAAATGAAATTTTATCTTGGTCGGCGAGTGACGATGCAAAAAATAGTGCTTTAAAAACTTTAAAAGAGTATTATAGTCAATATATTGACGCCATGTTTTTTGGTCGTGAATTTTTATCACACTGGTCCGATGAAGAAAAAAATAAATTTGAAAATGATCTAGATAGTATTTTTGGTATTAAAGTTGAATTTAGCTTAAGCGATGAAGTGGTTGAAGTTAAAGATAAAATAGTTTCTAAATTAGAAAAAAGAGTTGAGGAGATTTTTGACGCAGTTATAGCTAACGCGCCAACTGTGACAGATAATGCGATTAATCCAGCAACCATGATGTTACAACAAATGTTTATTAGAGCGATTGACGCTAATTGGGTTGATCACCTGGAGGCAATTGATTACTTACGAACCGGTATAAATTTAAGAGGTTATGCTCAACAAGAACCAATCGTTGCTTATAAAAAAGAATCATTTGAACTGTATCAACGTTTATTGGCGGTAATTCGTTCCGATATTGTTGAAACGTTTTTCCGTATCAGACCGGAATATATTAGACGAGTTGCTGAAACGCAAAATATTAAACAACAAAAATTAACACTTTCTGGTCCAGCTAAAGGTGAAAGCGAAACAAGTTTAACCCCAATTCATCACGAAAAAATTGGCCGTAATGACGATTGTCCTTGTGGCAGTGGTAAAAAGTATAAAAAGTGCCACGGCGCTTAATGTGTGTAGTAATAACTGTAACTCAATGTTTTACCCGCCTCTGGAGTGTGTGGCAGTGGTAAAAAGTATAAAAAGTGTTGCGGACAATAAAAATTAAGCTAGAATAAACGAAATTCTATGAAAATAATTAAAAAAAAGATTAAAAGTAAATTTTATAATGAAATTGTTTTAGGCAAAAAGAATTTTGAATTAATTTTAAATGATTTAGATCTTAATGAAAACGACGTCGTGGTTATTCAAGAATGTGACGATAATTATAAATTAACTGGTCGCGAGTTGGAAAAGAAAATTAGTTTTATTCAAAAAATAAATATTAATAATTTACCGTGGCCACCAGACGATGTCGCGAATGAAGGTTTGCAAATAATTAATTTTGAGTAATATGCAAGAAATTGAAGTTAAATTTTTAAATATCAATGTTGCTGATTTGGTGACTAAATTAGAAAGTTTAGGCGCTCAAAAAGTGGGCGATTTTAATTATCGGCGCCAAGTTATGGATTTTCCCGGTTTTACTTTAGATAAAAAAGGCGCTTGGTTGAGAATTCGCGATGAAGGTGAAAAAATTATTGTTGCTTATAAACAAAGACAAGGTTGGGAAGAGGCGGGGGTTAGCGGAAAAGATACGGGTATGAAGGAAATTGAGTTAGAGGTGAATAGTTTTGAACAAGCTATAAATATGTTTACCGAATTAGGTATGGTAAACAAGCATTATGTTGAAAACAAAAGAAATCGTTATGTTTTGTCTGGCGTTGAATTTGATATTGATTATTGGCCAATGCTTGAGCCATATTTAGAAATTGAAGCTAAATCGCAAGAAGAAATAGATAAGGCCATTGAATTATTGGGTTATAATAAAGATGAAGCAAAAGTATTTTCAACAGCGCAAATTTATGAGCTTAACGGTATAAATCAAATTGAATACGAAAAAATGACATTTTCTGAATGTTTAAAACGTATATAAACACAACTAAATTATTAAAGTTTAAACTATGACAACGTCAAAAATAATTATCATATCTGTAACAACCGTTGTTTTTATTGCCATGATTTTGTTATCAATTAAAACAATGTCAACTTTAAAACTTAATCAGTCAGCAAATTCAACCAATCAAACTCAGGTTGTTGATGACGACCATGCAACTATTAACGAAATTAAAAATATGAATCAAGAAAATCAAGCAACAAGTACGAATTCCAATCTGGTAGCGGAAAATTTTTCCCACCAAATAACCCTAGAAACTAATTTGGGTGTTATTAAATTTAAAACTTATGACGCTGATGCGCCAAAAACAGTTAATAACTTTTTAACCTTAGCCAACAAAGGTTTTTATGACGGTTTAATATTTCATCGTGTTATCGATCGTTTTATGATTCAAGGTGGCGATCCAACAGGTACTGGTGCTGGTGGGCCTGGTTATCAATTTGAAGATGAGTTATATCCGGAAACAGAGTCATACAAAAAAGGATATATTACTGGTGCTGTCGCCATGGCTAATGCCGGTCCAAATACAAATGGTAGTCAGTTTTTTATTATGGTTGACGATGTTCCTTTGTCACATGATTATTCTATTTTTGGCCAAGTTGTTGAAGGTCAAGAAGTTGCTAACGCGATTTCAAAGGTTCAAACAAGTCCTAGCGATCGTCCTTTAAAGGATGTTAAAATTAATAAAGTTACAGTTGAGAAGATAAAATAAGTTTTTTAAAAGAAATTGTTTTTAGCAAAGTAATATTCCGCCGAGCTTGGCTCGGCGGTTTTATAATTGACATATATTGTCATTAGTTTTATAATTGTCGGCAACAATTAGGATAATTGTTCTTTTAAAATTTAAACTTTTCTTTCACAAAAACAACAAGGAGGTTAAAGCTTATGCATAGCTTTAATAATTTATCGATTTCTAAAAAGCTTGTTATAAGTTTTTTAGGCGTTTTAATCTTTACCGTTTTAATTGGCGCCTTAGGTTATTATGGAATGGTAACGGCAATTGATGCTCAACAGGTTACTTATGAGCGGTTAATGTTACCAGCAATTGAATTAAGCACAGCTAATTCTGACTTATTGGCAAGTCGTGGTGATATTACTGCGGCTATGTCAGCACCAAATATTGAATTAAAAAGAAAATATTTATCAACCATATCTGGTTATACAAAAAAAATGGACGATGTGTTGATGAGGTACGAAAACAGCGATCTGTCTGGTGAGGCGAGAGTATTATTGAATGAATTAAAAAACAACTACAATGGAATGAAAAATGAAAGAGACGTTGTTGTAAATTTATTGCTTGCTGATCAGGATGATGAGGCAAGAGAGTATGCTTACGGGCCTTATCGTGATTATTTAATTAAATGTCGTGATTCTTTTTTAAAACAAATTGAATTGGTAAAACACGAAGCTGAGATGATTTATTCTAACACTCAAGCTGAAGCTAGTAGAATCCAAATAATTTTTGTAGTTATGATGATTTTGGCTGTTAGTTTATCACTGGCTTTTGCCCTATGGTTAGCCAAAAAAATTAGCAAACCAATTATTTCTGTTTCAGCTCTGATAAACAAGTTATCAGAAGGCGAGCTAGTTAATGAAATTGATCAAATTGAATCAACTGATGAATTAGGACAAATGGTTAAATCTGTTAATCAGCTAACATCTTATTTAAAAGATAATTTATTAGTTGTATTAACTAAAATAGCTACCGGCGATGTTTCCAATATCGAATTAAATAATCTTGGTAAAAATGATCAAATAACACCCAAATTAAAAAACACAGTTGATTCTGTTAATGGTTTGGTAGGTGAAGTTAAGCAATTAATTAAAAACGCTGAAGCTGGAAATTTAAAATATCGTGCTGATGGAAAAAAACTTTCTGGCGAGTATCAAAATGTTATTAACGGAATCAATCAAATGCTTGATTCGTTGTTAAAACCAATTATTGAAGTTATTGAAATTTTATCAACGATGTCAAAAGGAGATTTTAGTCTGACAGTAGATAGTAAATACAAGGGCGATTACGCTCAGTTGTCTAACGCTGTTAATGAATTACTAGCGTCTCTAAACTTAACTTTAAAAGAAGTTTTGGATGTTTTGATGGCGGTATCGTCTGCAAGTGCTCAAATTTCTTCTAGTGCTGAAGAAATGGCCGCTGGATCGGAAGAACAATCAGCTCAAGCAACCGAAGTAGCTGGCGCTATTGAAGAAATGGCAAAAACTGCTAACGAAAGCTCTGGTCATGCAAAACTAGTTTATAATTCAATCACCGAAGTAAAGAAACATTTGGCCGAAGGCGGACGAAGTATGAAAACGGTTATTGATTTTTTAAATCAATTTTTGCAGATGATTCAAACGGCTAATAACAAAGTTGATAGTTTGGTTAAGGCAAGTAACGTGATTAGCGAAATAATTATGGTTATAGAAGAAATAGCTGAACAAACCAATTTATTAGCGCTTAACGCTGCAATTGAAGCGGCTCGAGCTGGCGAACAAGGAAGAGGTTTTGCTGTTGTTGCTGATGAGGTAAGAAAGTTAGCTGAAAGAACCGCTAAATCTCTTAATGAAGCTAAAAAAAGTGTTTTAGAGCAAACTGTTTTAGCTTCAGAAACGACTGATTCTATGGATAAAGCTTTGGTGATGATTGGAAATGGCACGACAATGGTTGAAAAAACTGGAAAACTCGTTGAGCAAACGATTGTCTTGGCTGATAGCGCCAATGTTGCGTCTTCGCAACAGTCAGTTGTGTCTGGTCAACAAGCGGCAACAGCCGAAGAAATGGCCAGGTCTATTGATGGAATAAGATCTGTTACTAATGAATCAGCTAATGCGGTGCAACAAATAGCTCAATCGGTAATGGATTTAGATAAGTTAATTAATCAATTACAAATCGAATTTAATCGTTTTAAAATAAAAGACGTTAGAAATGATTTGATAAAGTTTAAATAATTATTCATGCGCCTC
>CAZAXS010000038.1:0-4970 GCA_964489205.1 uncultured Gammaproteobacteria bacterium | reverse complement strand
ATCTTAATATTTTATTAATGTCAAATATATTTTTTAAAATATTTTTTAACTTAAATTGTTTTTTTTATTATAATACAAGTAATAATATGTCGTTGAATAAAAATTTAAAAGGTTTTTCTTTGATAGAGTTGTTAGTGGTTATTGCGATAATTGGTTTGTTATCTACTTTAGCTGTAGTGTCGTTGAATAATGCACGAGAGAAAGCTAGAGACACGCGACGTTTAAGCGATATGAAATCGATTAAATTAGCATTGGAAATGTATTATGACATCTACGGAAAATACCCCGGAGGAACTCATAGTTATGGTGAGGGGTCAGCAACCTGTGGTGGCTGGGATTCATCGAAAGAAGATATGGACGGTGATGGCAAGGCCTTTATTGAACCATTAGTTGATTCTGGTATTTTAACGTCAACACCATCTGATCCAAACGATGTCCCAAGTTTTGGTTGTGGTAACTATAATTATTACCTGTATAGTGCCGGTGATTATGGCTGTGACGTTAACAAAGGTGATTATTACGTTTTAGGGGTTGTTAATCTTGAAGGGACTAGTGGTGCTCATGTAAACAGCCCTGGTTGGAGTTGTACTGGTCGTAATTGGCAAGGCGAGTTTGAATGGGTGACTGGTGGTTTCAGTAAATAAAGTTTATAGTAATTATTTTTTTAATAAACGTTTTAAAGCGACGTTTTATTTTTAGTTAATAAAGCTGTGATCGATAAATATTTTTATTCCTATGCCTATTAATATTAATCCTCCTATTAGTTGCATTTTATTTTTTAGCATTCCTTTAAAAAGTTTACCAATAAAGAATCCTAGATAGGAAAATAAAAAAGCAACAGTTCCAATTATAGCTGAGGTTAGAAAAATTGATTTGTTAAAAAATCCGTAACTTAGTCCCACACCAAATGCATCAATGCTTGTAGCTAAAGCTAAGACAAACAAGACGCTGGAATTAAAAAGGAGAGCACGCCTTTTTTTATTAGTAATTGCTTCGTAAATCATTTTACTTCCAAGAACTACTAATATTATTAACGCTAACCAATGATCCACTTTTTTCAATATATCAGTTAAGAAAAGACCGCTATAACCGCCAATAAAAGACATTAGCCAATGAAAAAAACCAATATACGCGCTAATGTATAAGATTTGTCTGAGTTTAATTTTTGTAATTTCTGAAGCAGTGGCAATTGAAACAGAAAATGAATCCATCGCTAGTCCGATGCTAACCAGTAGTACAGATAAAAATTCGTTCATGTTTGTTTTAAAATGGTACGCGCTTAGGGATTCGAACCCAAGACCTCCTCGGTGTAAACGAGGCGCTCTAACCAACTGAGCTAAGCGCGCACGCGTTATGTATTCTGTTTTTAAATAACTGCGCTAATTAGACGACTCTTCCAACTGTCCGCCAAAGACGGATCAACCTCTGGTTGAAGCTAAGCGCGCGTATATCGATTTTAAATCTAATGTTAATTAGCTTCTAACTATTGCTTGACTATAGACTGGTGCGGACGAGAGGACTTGAACCTCCAAGGCTTTCGCCACAAGCACCTCAAGCTTGCGTGTATACCATTCCACCACGTCCGCCAGTTAAAAACAATACACACTATCTTTTAAAATACTATGACAAGATAATACAAATATTCATCTAAGTCAATCGCCCCCAAACAATCTATGTCTGAGGGCGATGTTTTAGTATTTAAGTGAAAAAATTAAACCAACATTATTTATTGACCTTCTTTGTATTTGTTTTCTTTGGTTTAGCGGTGTTGGCGGTGGTTTTTTTTGCTTCTTTAAATCTTTTTTTATAATTCTTTGTGAAATAAAGCTTGCTACGACGAACTTTCATTGTCTTAACTACCTCAATATCGGCCACAACTGGTGAGTATAATGGGTAGATTTTTTCAACGCCAATGCCATCGCTAACTTTTCTAACGGTTACTGTTGCGCCTGGTTGAGATCCGTGGCGACGAGCGATAACCATACCTTCAAAGACTTGAATACGTTCTTTTTCAACACCTTTAGCGTTTTTTTCTTTAATTTTTTGTTGAACGCGAACAATGGCTCCTGGGATAACGTTTGGATATTTAGCGGTTTCTGTAATTTTAGTCATATAAATTTGAAATAAAGTACCCCGAGACGGGGGTTAATATATCGGTCGTAGATTAGCGAAAAAACAGCAAGTTGTCAACTGTTTATTGTGATTTTTGCAAGCTGTTTATAATTTCATCAACAATTTCATTGGGCGAAAGATTCGTCTCCAATTTTAGGTCGTAAATCGAGGTATCTTGGTAGTCAATGCTATAAACCTCTTTATAGCGGTTAATTATTGATTTTTCGCGAAAATCTATATCCGCACTGGCTTCTTCATATGATATCTTCTCTCGTTCAGCTATTCTTTCCGCCCTTTTATTTATGTCCAAATAGAGCCAAACTTTATAAGCAGGTAAATTATTAAGTTTACACATCCAGCCAGCTAATCTTCCTTGGAGAACCACTCCAACATGACTACTTTTTACTTGATTAATAATATTAGCATCTAATTCTTTGTCTATTTCATGGTGATTGTTACTATATTGCTCGAATTGATGCAGAGTCATTTTGTGTTTTTCCGCTAACTGTCTAAAAATAGTCCCAGTATCAATGTATTTAAAGTTTAATTTTTCTGCCAAAAGTTTGGCGGTTGTTGATTTGCCACAACCAGGAAGTCCGCTAATGGTAATGACGTGGTGGTTCATAAAATTAGTTAATAGTTTTTAAAAATTCACCAAGAATTTCAGGTAAGGGACAGTTAATTTCAACAGGATTTTTATTTTCATCAGTAAATTCTACTTTAGTTGAGTGAAGAAAAATTCTTCCTGGTTTTAATGATGATTTTTTTAGTCCATAAACTGGATCGCCAACTATTGGATGACCAACAGCTTTGCAGTGGACTCTAATTTGATGAGTTCTGCCAGTAATTGGTTGACAATAAACTAGAGCTGTTTGTTGAAATTGTTTTTCTAATGTTAAGATTGTTTGCGCTTCTCGACCCTCGTTTGTTTCTTTTGGTCGGGCGACGATCCTGCCAACACGTCTTGAACGAATTAAAGGAAAGTCGATAAGCATTTCTGCTGAGCCGAGTTTTCCATGAACTAAGGCGGTATAAGTTTTTTTGATTAAATGATTTTGAAACTGTTTTTTAAAATAGGTATATGTTTTTTGATTTAAAGCAATAAGCATAGCTCCCGAAACATCTTTGTCCAGGCGATGAATAATACCAGGTCTTTCTGGGTTTTCACCAACCGATTTTACTTGAGGATATTTTTTTAGTAACCAATCGACTAATGTGATTTGGGGATTGTTTTTAGCTGGGTGAACCATTAAACCTGAGGGCTTGTTAATAACCAAATAACCATCCGTTTCTAATAAAACAATCGGATCTTCTTTAATTTTGTCGGAGTAAACAACGGGCTTATTTTCTGGCTCAACTTTAACCTTAATTGTGCTATTAACTTTTAATTTGAAATGAGGTGAAGTACAGATTTTTTCATCAATAATACAGTTGTTTTCTTTGATTAGTTTTTGAACCCGAGAACGGCTAAACTCAAGTTTTTTGGTTAAAAACATGTCTAATCTCTGATTAGCGTCATTCATGTTTATTATAAAAATGTATTCATTATTTTCCATAGACATATACTAGCATAAACTATAAATATTCATAGTAAAACAAAAAACCACCTTCTTTCCGGCGGAATTAATTGTAATGTTATTATTGTTAAGCTTTTAACTGGGCTGTAGATTCTCGACTCTAGTAACTGGAATCTAGTCCGCCTATGGTGGAATGGTGGACGATAGAAGAGTCGAACTTCTGACCTCTACAATGTCAATGTAGCGCTCTAACCAACTGAGCTAATCGTCCTTAATTTAGTTTTTAAAAATCTTCTTCCTGCGGCACTTTTTAGATACAACTCTCTTTTTCTTGCATCACCAAAGTTCTCATATTCTTCTGTATAAACGATTGTTAAGTTACTCATTCTAGAAGTGGTTATTGTCTTACCTCTTCTATGTTCATTTATACGTCTAGATATATTATTTGTCATTCCTTTGTACATTTTACCGTCTTTGCCCTGTAAAATATACACCGTGTACATATTTAATTAAGTATAATGTCTATACTAGGCGCTCCCCGCCCGAACGACTGAATCGTTCAGTCGGGCGGGTAACCAACTGCCTGCCCGACGAAATGAAATGCAGGCGGGAGCTAATCGTCCGTAATAATTTAACTTTTATTTTTTTAAATATCTTTTTTCCCCTAATCTCCGTTACGGAGCTGATCAACCTCTGGTTGAAGCTAATCGTCCGTAATAATTTAAAACTTAACGTTGAAATACTATAAAATAATACAAAAAAATGCAAGAGTTATTAAACCGTCTAATTTAAAACATTAATCCAAAGACAGTCTTGAAAATCGGTAAACATGTGAAGAAGTAAACCTGCCGAAATTATTCTTAGGTAAATATTTGGTACAAACAGCATTAGAAAATAAACAATAATAGCGTAATAAGAGTGTAATAAGTGAAAGTTGATGCTACATCTGTTTGGTTCAAAAACTGGATTGGCTAATAAATGATCCAGGTCAACCAACATGGTTACGAGCATAAGTAGCCAAGCGGTTCTCCATTTGCTCTTAAAAAATATCCAGGCTATTAACCCAGGAAAAAAGAAGTGCAAGCTGTAATGAACTATTGTTCGTAAAAAATCTAAAAAGTCAGACATTATATTATTAAACTATTTTGTGATGGTTGTTGTAATGGTGGGTGTGGGTGGGCTTGAACCACCGACCCCGGCCTTATAAGGGCCGTGCTCTAACCAGCTGAGCTACACACCCGCGCGTTGCTAATGCTATTAATTGTCCATATAAACAATTAATCATGGTGCAATAAACTGTTTTTACACAGTTATTTCTCGTAAATAATACATTAAAATTAT
>CAZAXS010000037.1:0-5014 GCA_964489205.1 uncultured Gammaproteobacteria bacterium | reverse complement strand
CGATAAAAAATATTTTTTTGTCTTTAATTTTAATCAAAACGTAAGCAATTAATGGCGCTGAAATAAGTGTGATTGGTAAAAAATAACGAAGATATGAACTACCGATAGTAACTAATTGCTTAGGGTTATCAAAAAAAGTCCAACTACCATAATAAATTATCAAATATCCTATCAATGTCATAGCTAAGGCTAAATATATCCAGTTTTCATTTTTTTTACTTTTATAAAAATTATAAATTAAAAATATAAGAGCTATAATTGTTAAAACCGACCACAGAGGAAACATGAGGACAATGTAATTGTAAAAATGGTGCCAAGCCTTTATTAAATCAACTCCAAATGGAAAAAGCATTGTTTTTATGAATGACGAACTTGCACTGACAGAAACATTGTTATAACCAAATTGCCATGGCGAGGCAAAATGTTTGTAATTATATGTACCAATTAGGGCCAACGACGGTAAAATACACAAAAAACTAACGATTAAACCTAGCCAATAAACTTTTTTGCGATAAATAATTACTAATAATAATGCTAACGGAATTAACCAAACCGCTTCTGAAATTCTAACTAAAAGCGCCAAACCAAACGCAGCCCCTGTTAAAGCATAAAAAACTGATCGTTGGTATTTTATTGAAAGCAAAAAAAATGACAAAGCCAACACAACAAAAGAAATAAACAAGCCAGTGGTCATCATTGGTCGAACCGCACTATACAACCAAACGGGATTAATAAGAACAAAAATCGTTGCTAACCAAGAAAACTTTTTTCCATAATTAACTAATAGAGAAAAATACAAAACCACCAGAGCCAAAGCCATAAACATTGGTGTCAAAAAAGGCACCCAAACCTGACCAACAATTTTTCCAAGATTTCCAAAAATTAATGGTTGGCCTATAAAAGCTGTCGGCGTAACACGACTAAAAACAACTTGCATGCTTCTAGGTAGAATATGTCCACCCGAGGCAACAGCAAAAATATCGTCGTAAATAAACTTTCCTGTTTGTATATAATTATTAGCAAACAGATAATTAGCCGATTCATCTGGGGAATTAAATACTGGCACCTCGCCTAGTTGTCTATCTGGTAATGCTAAAAAAGAAAATAAAATAAAACCAGCGATAAACACCGCAAGAAGCCATTTATCAATATGGTTAATTTCCTTAAATATGTTTAATAAAACTTTTTTAAACTTCATACATAGGCATAATAATAACATCTTTTGAACTATTTTAAAAACTATTTTCGGTTTTTATTCGCTATGATATAATTATCAATATTAAAAGTATATATGAATCTATTAGAGCCAGAAAAAATTGATGTCATCGCCTCGTTTGTTAATGGCAAAATTTCGCCAAAAATATTAAGGTGGCGTAATAAAAAATATTATATTAAACAAATAAATTTAACCTATGAGGAAAAAGTCGGAAAAAATCAGGTTTATTGTTTCGCCGTAAGCGATAGCAATGACAACGTATTTGACCTGGCCTATTACCCGCAAACTTCGCAATGGAAAATAAGAGAGTTACAGTATTCTTAAATTTTCCTTCTTTGGCGGGAGACATTTAAAACCAAACCAAAACCAATCAATGAAGCCAACATCGAACTTCCGCCAGCACTAACAAAAGGCAAAGGCAGACCAACAACTGGGGTCACGCCTAAATTCATTCCCATGTTTATAAATGACTGACTGGCAATGTAAACCAAAAAACCTAAAATCAAATAGTAACCAAAAACATCGGCCGTTGTTCTGGAAACCCACCATAGTCTAAAAATAAACCAAATGTAAGCCAACATCAATAAACCAGCTCCCCAAAAGCCTAATTCTTCAGCAATCATAGCAAAAATAAAATCAGTTTCTTTTTCAGGCAAAAACTGAAGGTGGCTTTGCGAACCATACGACAATCCTCTACCAGCTAAACCGCCCGATCCAACCGCAATCATTGACTGACTAACATTATAACCAGCGCCCAACGGATCTCGTTGTGGATCTATAAATGTTAAAATTCTATCTTTTTGATAAGGCTTTAAATTAAAAGCCAAAACCGAAACAATGGTTGCGATTAGCAAGAAAAGAATTGTTAGGGTTTTTTTCAATGAAATTGGCAATGACAAAGCGTAGCCCAACCAAATAACACCAACTATGGCAGCTGAGCCCAAGTCTGGCTGTAACATAATCAATAAAACCAAAACCAATGTAACCGCGCCACTATAAAACAACGCTTTAAATGGTGAACGATTTACATCGATTAAAGACAAGATTTTACTAAAAGCAATAATCGCTGAAATTTTAACCACTTCTACTGGCTGAAAAGTAAAACCAAAAAATGAAAACCAACCTTTTGTTCCTTTAATGGTGGCACCAAAAAGTAAAACACCGATTAACAAAAGAATTGCTAAAAAAATTAGTAACTTATAATAATCGCCAATAATTTGGTACGGAATAAAAAACAAAAGACAAGCCAAAATTAATCCGGCAATAATAAAAATCATATGGCCATTTATTATTGATGTCGAACCATCACTAACATTAACTTCCAAACTATACATGGCTAATGAACTATAAGATAACATTAATAAAACCGGCACAACCAACAACCAATCAATTGATGTAAATAATAGTTTTAATCTATAAATCATAAACAACTAATACGCCAAAGGTTCCGCTTGAATTTTGTAGGATAATGACAAATCAAAAATATTAAAATCGGGAATGACCTCAACTTTATCTATTCTTGGCAACCTGTTTGACCAACTAAAATAAACTTTTCTTGAAGTTAAAGCAACAAACTCATCGGTTGTCACCTCTTGAATAGCAACTGGTTGAGCGCCGGAAAAACCAACGGCCAGCCATTTAATTTCCCAATAATTAACTAACGAATTATTGTATATATCAATTTCAATTTGCTGTCCTACGCCTTCATTCGTTGAAATACTTTTGGCTGGCGTAATTTTAAAATCAATCGGCAAGGCATTAACTTGAGCCATTCGACGCCATCTCTGATCAATAATTTCAACGTTAATATTGTATGGCTTACGCTCACTGGTAATTGAAAAAGCGGTTAAATAATTTTTTTGCTCAGGTAAAACAATTACTTCTTTAACTTCCGTTTCTAACTGATCATTATAAGTAATTTTGTATTTTAAATTAGAAATAATCCAATTACTATCATTGTTTTCAATTGGGATAACGATGTCGTACTTTTGTTGACCAGCGTTTAAAACAATTGCCGTGCCTATTGTGAACGGCTGAGGCGCATCATTAGCAATTATTTGATATTTTGGTTGGCGGTTGAGAATGTTTTTATAAGACAATTCATTATTCCAATCGATTGCCGTCATTATTAAGCTATAAAAAACAAACAACCATAATAAACCAACCAAAGCAAAGGCCACTGTATAACCAAATAACTTAAAATTTCCAATGTTATTCAGCCACCAATAACTCCATTTAAGTTCTTTCTCAGAAAGATTATGGGGTGTGTAATCCATAGCAATAAATTTTTATAGACTTATTGTAACACGTTTTTGCGATAAATAATAAATATGTTATAATTTTACCATGTTCGTCACATCAAATGATTTATTAAACCTAGTCATTGCTATTTGCGTGGTTTGGTTAACCGTTTTTTTGTGTTGGGCTTTGTATTACACAGCCATGATTTTAAAAAAAATCAACGACACATTAGAAAAGATAAGCACAACCTTATCTTTGGTTGATCAATTTATTAATTCGGTTAAAACTAAAGTTGATAGCTTTGGTCAGACAATCGCTACAGTGGTAAAAATCGTCAACGATTTAACCGACAAAGCAAAAAGCAAAAAAACAAACAATAAAAAAACAAAATAAATTTTAAAATTTATCACCTCCTTAATAAAAAAGGGGGTGTTTTTTAGCTCTTGCATTTAGACGTTACAGAACTTAAAATACTAGCCATATGGAATTCGTCCACCTACACGTTCACTCCCACTATTCCCTATTGGACGGATTAGCTCTAATTCCGGATTTAGTCAAAACCGCTAAAAACAACAACATGCCCGCCGTTGGCCTAACCGATCACGGCGTTATGTATGGCGTTGTTGATTTTTACCGTACCTGTGTAAAAAATGAAATTAAACCCATTGTTGGTTGTGAGTTGTATTTAACAGACGGTTCACGTCATAACAAAACAACTGATGAAGAAAAACCATACCACCTAACCGTTTTAACCAAAGATTTAACCGGTTACAAAAATTTAATGAAATTGGTTTCTTTGGCGCACTTAGAGGGTTACTATTATAAACCAAGGGTTGACTGGGAATTACTAGAACAATACAACCAAGGTCTGATTGTTTTGTCTGGCTGCTTAAATGGTGAACTTCCACGAAACATTTTAAAACACCCGGAAAAGGGCAAACAAATAGCTGAAAAATATTTAAAGACATTTGGTGAAGGAAATTTTTATTTAGAACTACAACATCACCCGGAAATCAGCGAAGTTAATGTTGCTAACCAAAGATTAATTTTATTAGGTAAAGAACTTTCAATTCCGGTAGTAGCTACTAATGATGTTCATTATTTAAAACCAGAAGACGCTGAAGTTCAAGATGTAATGATTTGTATCCAAACAAAAAAACAACAAACCGACTCAAATCGTATGTCAATGTTGGGTAGCGATTTTTCATTTCGTTCAACTGAAAAAATGATTACCGATTTTTCTCATATACCCGAGGCAATTAGTAATTCAATTGAAATCGCCAATAAATGCAACCTACAACTAGAGTTTGGAAAAACTTTACTGCCAAAATTTGAAGTGCCGAAAGAAACTAGTGACATGGAATATCTAAGAAGATTATGTGATGAAGGTGTTGGTAAGCGTTATCCAGAGGTTACACCAGAAATAAAACAACGTTTAGATTACGAATTATCAGTCATTGAAAAAACAGGCTTCGCTTCTTACTTCTTAATTGTTCAGGATTTTGTTAACTGGGCTAAAAATAATGGTGTAGTTGTTGGTCCAGGCCGTGGTTCAGC
>CAZAXS010000036.1:2431-5150 GCA_964489205.1 uncultured Gammaproteobacteria bacterium | reverse complement strand
CTTTGTAGAATTGAACTGTTTCAAGAAACAGCCGACGCATTGGGTTGGCTGTTTTTATTTTATTTTACTGATATAATATAGATAATTAAAAAATAAACAATAAAATATGCTCAACATTTTTAAAACAAAAACAAACAAAAATATAAACAAAGAAGATGCTTATATTTTGTGGTTTGACCAAGTTGATAAAACTTCCATTCCTTTGGTTGGAGGGAAAAATGCCAACTTAGGTGAGATGTATCAAAAACTAACAGCAAATAAAACTGGAAAAAATGGCGGTCAGATTAAAGTGCCTTATGGCTTTGCTGTCACAGCAAAAGCATATCGACATTTTATAAAATCAGCAAAGTTAGATTTGTATATTGCCAAGGTTCTCCAGGATTTAGACAGTCACAATATTCCGCAGTTGGAAGAGAAGGGACAATTAATCAGACAAGCAATTTTAGCGGCACCTTTTCCAGACGATTTAGCTGAGTCAATAAAGTTGGCTTACGCTGATTTAGCTAAAGTTTTAAAAATTAGTAAAAGTAGTTTGGATGTTGCTGTTCGCTCATCGGCAACCGCTGAAGATTTGCCCGACGCTTCATTTGCTGGTCAACAAGAATCTTATTTAAATATTCGTGGTGAAGTGTCTTTATTGAACGCCATAAAAAACGCGTTCGCATCTTTATTTACTAATCGAGCAATTTCGTACAGAATTGATCGTAATTTTGATCATTTTCAAATTGCTTTGTCAGTGTCGGTGCAAAAAATGGTTAGATCTGATAAAGGCGCTTCCGGTGTTATGTTTACCTTGGATACCGATACAGGTTTTAAAAATGTTGTTTTAATAAACGCCTCTTGGGGGCTAGGAGAGTTTGTTGTTAAGGGTGTGGTAACGCCTGATGAGTACATGGTTTTTAAACCAACATTAGAAAAAGGTTATAAATCAATTATTAGTAAAAACCTTGGTAGTAAAGAGAAAAAGCTGGTTTATAGTTCAGAAGGTAGTCGACCAACTAAAGAAGTGACGGTTATTGATGCTGATAGGAATAGATTTGTTTTAACTGACGAACAAATTATTCAGCTGGCAAGTTGGGGAGCGGAAATTGAAAAACATTACGGCCGTCCAATGGACATTGAGTGGGCTTTAGATGGTGAAAATAAACAATTATATATTGTTCAGGCAAGACCGGAAACCGTTCAAGTCAAGAAAGATTTAAATGTAATTGAAGATTTTGTTTTACAAGAAAAAGGTAAGGTTTTATGTCAGGGGGCGGCGGTTGGTAAAAAAATTGGCCAAGGCAAGGCTCATTTAATTAAAGATGCAACACAAATTTCTGATTTTCGTCCAGGAGAAATTCTGATAACAGAAATAACGGATCCCGATTGGGAGCCGATAATGAAAATGGCGTCGGCGATAGTAACTAACGCCGGCGGTCGCACTTCTCACGCTGCGATCGTAAGTCGCGAGCTGGGGATTCCAGCGGTTGTTGGTTGTGGTAATGCCACCTCGTCAATAAAAAATGGTCAAAATATAACCGTGTCATGTGCTGAAGGAGAAACCGGTAAAATTTATGATGGTTTATTAAAATTTAAAGTAAATAAAAGTAATTTAAAAAACTTTACCCCGCCGAAAACCCCAGTAAAAATGATTGTCGCTGATCCAGAATTAGTTTTTCAGTATTCATTTATTCCAAATAGTGGCTGTGGTTTAGCTCGTGAAGAATTTATTATCGCTAACTATATCAAGGTTCACCCTAATGCATTATTGTATTACGACAAGTTAAGAGATGAGGCGGTTAAAAAGCAAATTGATTTTTTGGTTAGAGGTTATGATTCCCGGGTAGATTATTATGTAAAAAAATTAGCATTTGGTATTGGTGTTTTAGCGTCTGCTTTTTATCCAAAAGAAGTGATATTAAGATTTTCAGATTTTAAAACAAATGAATATGCCAATCTTCTGGGTGGAAAGGAGTTTGAACCAAATGAAGAAAATCCAATGATTGGTTGGCGTGGAGCTTCGCGTTACTATGATCCAAATTTTAAGAAAGCCTTTGCTTTAGAGTGTCAGGCAGTTAAAATTGTTCGCGAACAAATGGGCTTGTTAAATCTAAAAGTCATGATTCCTTTTTGTCGCACGCCTGAAGAAGGAAAAAAAGTTCTTGAAGAAATGGAAAAAAACGGATTAAAAAAAGGTAAAAAAGTTATTAAACAAACTAAAAAAGATGACGACTTAACAGATGAGTTACAAGTTTATGTTATGGCTGAAATTCCTTCAAATATTATGCAAGTTGAGGAGTTTGCTCAAATTTTTGACGGTTTCTCGATTGGTTCTAACGACTTAACTCAGTTAACGCTAGGTTTAGATCGTGATTCTAAAATTGTGGCCCACATTGGTAACGAAAAGAATTCTTCCGTGAAGAAGATGATAGAAATTTTATTGCAAGGCGCGCATAAGCATGGCAAAAAAGTTGGTATTTGTGGACAGGGCCCGTCAGATTTCCCTGATTTTGCTCAGTATTTGGTTGATAAAGGTATTGATTCAATTTCATTAAATCCTGACACGGTTTTATCCACTATGCTTGCATTGAAAAAGGTGGAAAAGTAATAAATTATAAATCACAAAAAAACCCCTTCAATTAAGAAGAGGTTTTTTTGGTGGCGGGGGTTGGATTCGAACCAACGACCTTCGGGTTATGGGCCCGACGAGCTGCCAACTGCTCTACCCCGCGTCGTG
>CAZAXS010000036.1:0-2331 GCA_964489205.1 uncultured Gammaproteobacteria bacterium | reverse complement strand
TGGTAGCGATGGGTGGATTTGAACCACCGACCTCTGCCTTATGAAGGCATTGCTCTAACCAGCTGAGCTACATCGCCGTATTTTGCTATTTTTTTTGTGTAGCAATAAAAAACTTTATTTGAACGCTAATATAGATTTTATATTAGTCGATTAGTAGAATAATAGATAAATAAAAAAAGGTCAAGAGTGGTATTAATTGACATATTTATAAAGTTGGTTCAACATAGGCGTGTTCTTGTTCCATAAAAAGAAGGAAAATAAAATGAACTTTAATAACTTGGTAATAGTTGGCGGAAGTAGAAACCAAGAGTTGGTCAAAAAAATTGCGTCAAAACTATACCCAGCGGAAATCGTTATTATCGATACTGCGCCGTGGCCAAATGGTCAGGCAAGGTGTATCCGTCCAGTTGATACAACTTTTAATGACAAGGTTGTGTTTATTGTCACGTCTTTACAGTACAAAGGCTATAATTCTCCAATCGAAGAGCTGAAACTTATTTACTCATGTTGTAAGGCAGCCCGTGAAATTCATATTGTCATCTCTTGGTTTTGTGGTAAAGACGATGTTAAACATTTGTCTGGGCAAATACCGGTGGCTCCGTTTATGGCTAATGAAATTAAATCTTTGGAGCCAAAAACGATTTTACTTCATGACTTGCATCAATCAAGTCAGACGGGTTATTTCTATAATAGAGTTTCCGATGTAAAGCATTTTTATCTTCTTGGTAAGTTGATAAAAATTGCTCAAACTAGAGGAGTTGATCAAATTGCGGCCACTGATTTTTCTAGCTCAAATAGAGCGGGAAAGGTTGATGGTTTTTTGAAAACTGGTCATCCAATTATTTTGGCATCAAAAATGCATGATTATCTGCAAACGAATGCAATAACCAGTCAGTTGTTACTTGGTGAGGTTGTGGGTAAAAAAATTGCTTTTTTCGACGATATGGCTTTGTCCTTAAAAACTTTAGTTGGTGCAGCTGAGGTGTTAAGAAAAATTGCGCCAGCTGTTGAAATCGAAACTTATGTGGTCCACTTTGATCCTTCTGAGGACGCTTATGAACGGCTAAAAATTGCTTTAGAAGAAAAAGTGATTAATAACTTTTTCACAACTAATACTTGTGAAATAGAAAAAAGATTCCAAGTCATACCTTGTTTTAACATCATTGATGTCTCTGATTTCATTGCTCGAGCTATCGAGTTAATTGTTACTGGTCGCTCGACAAAAGAATTGTTCCTTGATATTTAATCAAAAAGCCCATCTTTTCAAAGATGGGCTTTTATTAATCTAAAAAAATTGGTGGGGATGGAGAGGATCGAACTCTCATGAGGTTGCCCCCACAGGTTTTTGAGACCTGCGTGTCTACCAGTTCCACCACATCCCCAAATCAAATATAGCGTTGTTTATGATAAATTATTATAGAAAAAAGTCAATACATTAGCCTTAAGATAAGTTGTCAGTCCGCCTAGTAATAAAGTATAATTAAGCCTGATATGACGGCAAGAACAATAGCAGTAATTAATCAAAAAGGCGGTGTTGGTAAAACAACAACAACCATTAATTTGGCTGCTTATTTGGCAAAAAATAATCAACGAGTATTGGTGGTTGATATCGATCCACAGGGCAACGCAACTTCTGGTCTTGGTTTTAATGTCAGAGATATAGATAAAAGTGTTTATGATGTTTTGGTTGATGGACTAGTTGGTTTTGATGAGGTAATTATTCCTCACGCAAAAATCGGTCAATTGCATCTTGCTCCGGTGAATTTACATTTAGCTGGTGCAAATATTGAATTAGTTAACTCAACTAGAAGAGAATTTAGATTATTAGATAGTTTACAAAGAGTAGCAGACGATTATGATTTTATTTTGATTGACAATCCGCCTTCATTGGGTTTGTTAACGGTTAATGGTATGGTTGGAGCAACTGAATTGTTAATTCCAGTTCAAGCGGAGTATTATGCTTTGGAGGGTTTGGGTCAGCTTCTTCATACAATAAATTTAATTCAACAAAATTTACAACCCAAATTAAATATTTTGGGAGCGGTGGTCACTATGTATGATCCAAGGACAAGATTGTCTGAGGCGGTATTAAAGGAGTTACAAGGATATTTTCCAAGAAGAATATTTAATACTATTATTCCACGAAGTGTACGTTTAGCAGAGGCGCCTTCATATGGACAAACTATTTTAGAATATGATCCAAATTCACGCGGAGCTCAAGCTTATGAACAATTAGCGAAAGAAATTATTTCATTACCATTACCAGCAATAATTTAAATATATATATATGACAAAAGGTGGTTTAGGCAGAGGTCTTTCATCATTAATTCC